>JBGOST010000069.1:0-7986 GCA_041476125.1 Usitatibacter sp.
CTCGTGCGCGCGGGCTGCGCGGTCACGGTGTTCGAGGCGAACCGCACCCCCGGAGGGCGCGCGCGCCGCGTCGAGTATCGCGGCGCGCTCCTGGACAACGGGCAACACCTCCTCCTCGGCGCGTACCGCGAAACGCTGGCGCTGATGCGCGAAGTCGGCGTCTCCAGGCGCGCCTTGCTGCGCCTGCCGCTCACGCTCAAGTTCGCCGAAGGCTTCGCGCTCGCCGCCCCGCGCCTGCCCGCGCCGCTGCACCTGGCGGTGGCGCTCGCCCGCGCGCGCGGACGCGCCTGGAGCGAGCGCTGGGCCGCCACGCGCTTCGCCCTCGCGCTGAAAACCGGGGACAGACCCCATTTTTCTGCTCTGCGGAAAAATGGGGTCTGTCCCCGGTTTACAGTTGCGCAACTCCTCGAAAGGCACAAGCAGCCTGCCGCCGTGCGCCGCTTCCTCTGGGAGCCCCTGTGCATCTCGGCACTCAACACGCCGGTCCGCGATGCCGATTGCGAGATATTCGCCAACGTGGTCCGCGACGCGCTGTTTGGCCGTCGCGCAGACTCCGATCTCCTCATTCCCGCGCTCGACCTCTCGGCGATCTTCCCCGACGCCGCGGTGGATTGGCTCGGGCAGCGCGGCGCCGAGATCGCGCTCGGCACCCGCATCGCGGCGATCGAGGGCGACAGCGCGGGATGGACGCTTGCTCAAGGTGCGACGTCGCGGCGCTTCGACGCGGTGGTTTGCGCCGTGGCCCCCTTCCAGGTCGGCGCGCTCGTCGAATCCAGCGCCGATCTCGCGGCGCTGCGCGGGCAGCTCGATGCGATGGAGCACGAACCCATCGTCACGGTCTACCTGCAGTACGAGGTCCCCGTGAAGCTCGCCTTTCCCATGCTCGGGCTCGCCGGGGGGCACGTGCAATGGGTGTTCGACCGCGAGGCGCTCTCGGGCGCGCGCGGCCTGCTCGCCGCGGTGATCTCCGCCTCGGGCCCGCACCTCGACCTCGACAACGACGTCCTCGGCACGCTCGTGCATCGCGAGATCGCCGAGGCCGTGGGCCCCCTGCCCGCGCCGGCGTGGACCAAGGTGATCACGGAGAAGCGCGCCACCTTCGCCTGCCGGCCCGGCGCGTTTCGCCCGCCGAATACCACCGCGGCGCGAGGGTTCTTTCTCGCCGGCGACTATACCGAGAGCCCTTATCCCGCCACACTCGAAAGCGCCGTGAAAAGCGGCCAGGGCGCGGCGAAAGCCGCCCTTCGACACCTCACGCTCCGATGATCGCCAAAGCCCAAGCTGCGGTTCCCGCCGAATACGATCCGCCCGCCGATCTCTTCGCCGGCCGCGTGGTCCTCGTGACCGGCGCCGGCCAGGGCCTGGGGCGCGCCGTCGCCCTTGCCGCGGCGGCTTGCGGGGCGACGGTCGCCCTCCTCGGCCGCAAGCTGGAGAAGCTCGAGGCGACCTACGACGCCATTTCCGCCGCCGGAGGCAGCGAGCCGGCGATCATCCCGCTGGACCTCGCGAGTGCGGCAACCGCCGACTACGAGGAGCTCGCCCAGCTCGTGAAAAAGGACCTGAAGCGCCTCGATGCCATCGCGCATTGCGCGAGCCACTTCGTTCCCCTCGGCCCGCTCGCCAACCAGACGCTCGAGCAGTGGATGCAGCTCCTCAAAGTGAACCTGGCGGCCCCCTTCGCGCTCACACGGGCGTGCCTTCCATTGCTCTCGGCCGCGCCCGGCTCCTCGGTGGTCTTCATCGGGGAGACGCACGGGGCCCATCCGCTCGCCTATTGGGGCGGCTTCGCGGTATCGAAGGCAGGGCTCACGACGCTGGCCGCGGTCTGGGGCGAGGAGCTCGAATTGAAGGGCAGGCCCCGGGTCAACGTATTCATTCCCGGGCCCATCGCCTCGCCGCAGCGCGCGCAGAGCCATCCGGGGGAGAATCGCTCGCAGCTGCGCACGCCCGAGACGGCCGCGCGGTCCCTCTTGTACCTTCTGGGGCGCGACAGCGAATCCGTGAATGGGAAAACCGTTGAGTTGTGACCTGGCGCACAGGCTTTTTCACGAGGAATCCGTTAAACTAGGAATTGCCCGAAATTCGGCTTGTAAGTCACTGCATTACCACAACTAAATCAAAACTGGCCCCGCCGCCCCCAATCCAGGTCGCTCGATGCTCGATCAGGCAAATAGAACCTTCATCTGCAGCGTCGTTTTCATCGACCTGGTGGGGTATTCGAAAAAGCCCGTGACGGAGCAGATCCGGCTCAAGACGAGCCTCACGAGCAACCTCTCGGAAGCAATCAAGGACATCCCCGTCAACGACCGCATCATCCTCGACACGGGGGACGGCGCGGCGATCAGCTTCCTCGGCGACCCGGAAGACGCGCTCTTCGTGACGCTGTCGCTGCGCGAGAAGATGATCTCGGAGGGAATGACCTCCACGATCGTCGAGGCATCGGGCGAAGACTCGGTGCGCATGGGCATCAACCTCGGGCCCGTGAAGCTCGTGAAGGACATCAACGGGCATCCCAACATCATCGGCGACGGCATCAACGTGGCGCAACGGATCATGAGCTTCGCGCGTCCCGGGCAGATCGTCGTCTCGCGTTCGTACTACGACGTGGTGTCGAACCTCGCGAGCGAGTACGCGAAGCTCTTCCACTACGAAGGCTCGCGCACCGACAAGCACGTCCGCGAGCACGAGATCTACGTGGTCGGCCACCACGAAGGCGCGCTGCAGAAGGCGAAGGACGGCATGAAGGACCGCGCCTCGTCGACCACGCCGAACCAACGCAAGGCGGGCTCCACGACGGGCGCGGGCAGCTCGACCGTCACGCTCAGCATTCCCGCGTTCGTGCAGGACAAGAAAACGCTCACGATCGTGGCCGGCGCCCTCGCCGGAGTGGTGCTGGTCCTGATCATTCTCGTGGCGACCAAGAAGTCCTCGACGCCGGAAGTCGCCGCGGCCTCGCAGCCCGTCATCGAGGCGCCGAAGCCCGCCGCGCCGCCGACGGAGCCCGTGAAGCCCGCGGCGGAAGCGCCGAAGCCCGAGACGAAAGTGCTCGAGCCCACGCCGTCGCCCGCGGTCATTCCGCCGGCCGCGCCGCCCGCTGCGGATGCGTCGAAAGACGCGATGAAGGACGTGAAGAAGGAAGGCGAAAAGGCCGCGAAGGACAAGGCCGCCGCCGAGGCCGCAATCAAGGGGGAAACCAGGGGCGAAGCGGCCAAGGCCGCCTCACCGCCCGCCACCCTGGTCTTCGCGATCCAGCCGTGGGGCGAGATCTACGTGAACGGCAGGTCCCGCGGCGTCTCGCCGCCGATGAAGTCGCTCAAGCTCGATCCGGGCAAGTACAAGATCGAAGTGAAGAACACGACCTTCGCCGCCCACGCGGAGAACCTCGACCTCAAGGCGCGTGACGAGATCACGGTGCGGCACAAGTTCCAGTGACTGCCATGAGAAAACATATCCCCGCGCACCGCATCGCCTTCATCGCCGCGGCGATCCTCGCCGCGTCGTGCCAGCAGCTGGAGCAGCTCGGGCAGGACAAGCCCCAGGCGGTCTCGCCGCAGATCACCGAGTCGGTGCTGCGCGAGCGCGCCACCGAGCAGCTCGTCGCCGGCATCAAGCAATACGAGACCGGCGACTTCGACAACGCGGTGAAGAGCCTCACCGCCTCCCTCGAGCACGGCATGCTCTCGAAGACCGACCAATCGCGCGCCCGCAAGTACCTGGCGTTCGCACACTGCGTGTCGAATCGCGAAGCGCAGTGCCGCGACGAATTCCGCAAGGCCTTCGAGATCAACTCCGACTTCGCTCTCTCCGCCGCGGAAGACGGGCACCCGATCTGGGGGCCGGTCTACCGCAACGTGCGCACGCAGCTCATCGCCGAGCGCGAAGCGGCGGTGAGAAAGCCGCTCATCCCGCTCGCCAAGGCCGAGCAGATGCTCTCCGACGGCCTCGTGAAGTACGACGCCGGCGACTACCCCGGCGCGAAGACGCTCCTCGAGGGCGCGCAGCGCGAGGGCTTGAAGGCCAAGGAAGACCAGGTGAAGGCGATGAAGCACCTCGCGTTCACGCTGTGCCTGGAGGGCAAGTACCGCGAGTGCCGCGCCGAGTTCGTGAAGATCTACGACGTCGATGCGAAGTTCGACCTCACGCCGGCGGAGGCGGGACACCCCTCGTGGACCAGGACCTTCGCCGCCGCCAAGGCGCAGGCGCTCAAGGCGCTGCACGACAAGGAGCTGAAGGAAGCCAGGGAAAAGGCCAAAGGGCCACCACCGACGGCGGGCGTGCCGACGAAAAAGTAGTCTCACGATGATTGCAACGCTCGGACGCTACAGGATCATTTCGGAAATCGGCCAGGGGGCGATGGGAGTCGTCTACAAGGCCGTCGATCCGATCATCGACCGTACGGTCGCGATCAAGACGATCAACTTGAACCTGTCGCGCCAGGAGCTCGAGGAATACGAGGCGCGCTTCCAGCAGGAAATCAAGGCCGCGGGGCGCCTCAACCACCCCAACATCGTCACCATCTACGACGTCGGCAAGACCGACCAGGTCGCCTACATGGCGATGGAGTTCCTCGAGGGCAAGGAGTTGAAGGATATGATCGCGACCGGGCAGATCCCGCCCGCCGACCAGATCGTGGACATCATCTCGCAGGTGGCCGACGGGCTGTCGTTCGCGCACTCGCAGGACATCGTGCACCGCGACGTGAAGCCGTCGAACATCATGGTGATGAAGGGCGGAGTCGCCAAGATCACCGACTTCGGCATCGCGCGGCTGCCCAATTCGGCGGTGAAGACGATGACGGGACTGATCCTCGGCAGCCCCCGCTACATGTCGCCCGAGCAGGTGATCGGCAAGTCCATCGACGCGCGCAGCGACATCTTCTCGCTGGGCGTGGTGCTCTACGAGGCGCTCACGTGCGTGGCCCCCTTCGACGGCGACAACGTGAACGCGATCATGTATGCCACCGTGAACACGACCCCTCCGCCGCCCTCGGCGCACAACCGCGCCGTGCCCGCGATGCTCGACCTGATCGTCGCCAAGGCGATGGCCAAGCTCCTCGAGGACCGCTACCAGGCGGTCCAGGAACTTGCCGACGACCTGCGCGAGGTGCGCCGGCAGATGGATTCGTCGCGCCCGGCGACCGCGCTGAAGGCGGTGACCGCGCCCGTGACCCGCGTCCCGGACAAGGTCCTCGTGGACACCGCGACGATTCCCATGGAAGCCGGAGGAGGAAAGCAGGAGGAGGCCACCCCGCTTCCCATCGCCAAGACCTTCGATTCCTTCGACGCGACGATGCGGCTCATGGCGCAGACCGCGCAGACCGACGACTTCAAGGACTTCATCTCCGAAACGCAGAAGATGCGCGCCTACCGCGGCAAGATCGAGCCCGGCAGCCCGCTCGCGAAGCAGATGGCCGCGCCGCCCAAGCCCGCGCTCGCTCCTGCGCCCCCGCCCGTGAAGAAGGAGGCCCCGCGAGCGTTGGAGCTTCCGCTTCCGATGCAACCCGGCCGCGACGCAAGCGCCTCGACCGCGACCAACCTCCTCACCATCGGCGCGATCATCGTCCTTTCGATCGCCGCGATCGGGCTGCTCATCGCCCTGATGATGAAGTAAGGTAGTCGGCCGCCTCCACCAGTCGATCGACCGCGATCACCGTTAGTCCCGGGATCGGCTGCCGCGGCTTGTTGGCCGACGGAATGATGGCGTGGGTGAAGCCCAGCTTCGCCGCCTCGCGCAAACGCTCCTGCCCGCGCTGCACCGGCCTCACCTCGCCCGCCAGCCCGACCTCCCCGAAAACCACGTGCTTCTCCGGCAACGGGCGATTGCGCAGGCTGGAGACGATCGCGAGCGTGACGGCGAGGTCGGCGCCCGGCTCGACGATGCGCACGCCGCCCACCGCATTCACGAAGATGTCCTGGTCGTAGCAGGCGATTCCCGCGTGGCGATGGAGCACGGCGATCAGCATCGCGAGGCGGTTCAGCTCCAATCCGACGGTGAGCCGCTTGGGCGCCATGCCGTGCGATTCGTCCACCAGCGCCTGCAACTCGACCAGCAGCGGGCGCGTGCCTTCCTGCGTGACCATCACGCACGAGCCGGCCACCCCCGAATGATGCTGCGAGAGGAAGAGCGCCGAGGGGTTGGCGACTTCGCGCAGCCCTTTCTCGGTCATCGCGAAAACGCCGATCTCGTTCACCGCGCCGAAACGGTTCTTGGTGGCGCGGATCAGGCGAAAGCTCGTGTGCGTCTCGCCCTCGAAATAGAGCACGGTGTCCACCATGTGCTCGAGCACGCGCGGCCCCGCGAGCGCGCCTTCCTTGGTGACGTGGCCCACGAAGATGATCGTGACGCCGGTTTGCTTGGCGAAGCGCGTGAGCTGGGCCGCGCACTCGCGCACTTGCGCCACGGAGCCCGGCGCGGAGGTGAGCGCGCTCGAATACAGCGTCTGGATGGAGTCGATGATGGCGATGCGCGGCTTGGTCGAAGCGAGCGTCGATTGGATCTTCTCCATCTCGATCTCGGCCAACAGGCGCACCTTCGAGGCGTTCACGCCCAGGCGCTTCGCGCGCAACGCCACCTGCTGGGGCGATTCCTCGCCGGTCACGTAGAGCACCGGCACCTGCTCGGCGAGGCGCGCGGCCGCCTGCAGCAGCAGCGTGGATTTTCCGATGCCGGGATCCCCGCCGATCAGCACCACCCCGCCCTCGACGAGCCCGCCGCCCAGCACGCGGTCGAACTCTCCGATGAGGGTCGGCAGGCGCGGGAAGTCCTCGGCCTCGACGTCGGAGAGCGCCACGACCTGGCTCTTGCCCGCGAGGCTCGCGAAGCGGTGCAGGCCCGCCTTCGATCCCGCCTCCATCACGCTTTCCACGAGGGTGTTCCAGGCGTTGCAGTGCGGGCATTGCCCTTGCCATTTCGGCGACTGGCCGCCGCACTCCGTGCACGTGTAGACGGTTTTGGGCTTGGCGGCCATCAGGGCACCTCCACGACCGGCACGCGCGGGGCGAGCGCGCACATGAGCTCGTAGCCCACGGTGCCCGCGGGAACGGCGACTTCGTCGATCGGCATCCCCTCGCCCCACAGCACGACGGGGGTTCCGATGCGTGCATCGCGAACGCCGGCGAGATCGACGGTGATCATGTCCATGGAAACGCGCCCGGCCGTCTTCACGCGTTCGCCGCCCACAAGAACCGGCGTGCCCGAGGGCGCATGGCGCGGATAGCCGTCGGCATAGCCGCACGCCACCACGCCCACGCGCATCGCGCGTTCGCACTTGAACGTCGCGCCGTAGCCGATCGATTCGCCCGCGGCGAGGTCCTGGATCGCGATGAGGCGCGAGGTGAGCGTCATGGCCGGCTTCACGCCGAGGGATTCGGCGCTGCGGTCGGCGAAAGGCGTGGCGCCGTACAGGGCGATGCCCAATCTCGCGATGTCGGCGTGCGAGGCGGGATGCGCGAAAATCGCCGCCGAGTTGGCGAGGCTGCGCGGCAGTGCGATGCCCTCGGTCGCGGCATTGAAGCGCCGCATCGCCTCCTCGATCCCCTGCGGGCCATCGGCGGTGGCGAAGTGCGTCATGAGCGTGATCGACCGGGCCGCGCCCGAGTTCTGCAGGCGCTCGAGTGCCTTGCGGGCTGCGGGCACGGTGAACCCGAGGCGGTTCATCCCGGTGTTGATCTTGAAGAAGACGTCGAGCGGCTTGGCGGGGCGCGAGGCCTCGAGCATGCGCAGCTGCTCCTCGCAGTGGACGACCACCGCGAGGTCGCAGGCCGCGATGACGGGAAGCTCGCCCGCATCGAAGAAGCCTTCCAGCAGGAGGATGGGTTGCGCGAAACCGCGCTGGCGCATCGCGACCGCGGCCTCGATCTCGACGATGGCGAAGCCGTCGGCTTTCACCAGCGCTCTCGCCACGCGTTCGACGCCGTGGCCGTATGCGTTCGCCTTCACCACCGCGAACACCTTCGACTGCAACGCGGCGCGCTTCGCCACGGCATA
>JBGOST010000070.1:0-7954 GCA_041476125.1 Usitatibacter sp.
AGGTGTGGCTCTCGCCCGGGGCCAAGCTCGCAAGCGTCGCGCAGGAACCGTCGTTCGCGACGGGGCTTACCGTGTTCCAGGCGGTCGCCGAGGGTGTGGGCGAGGGCACCAGGCTCCTCCTCGATTACCACGCCGCCACCCAGAGCGGCGACCTCGAGCGCGCTCACGCGTTGCAAGAAATGCTCGAGTCCGGCAACGGCTGGACGCTCGAGCACCGCATCGAGGCCACGCTCGACCGCCTCGGATTGCCCGCGGACACGCCGGTCGCGGACCTCTCCGGCGGGCTCAAGAAGCGCGTGGCCCTCGCGCGGGCGCTGGTGCCCGAGCCGGACCTGCTCATGCTCGACGAGCCCACCAACCACCTCGACATCGTTTCCATCGAATGGCTCGAGGAGACCTTGCTCGGCTTCGCGGGAAGCGTGCTTTTCGTGACGCACGACCGGCGCCTCCTCGATCGCGTGGCGCAGCGCATCGTCGAGCTCGACCGGGGGCGGCTTGCGAGCTACCCCGGCAATTTCAGCGCCTACGAGATCCGCAAGGCCGAGCAGCTCGCCGTGGAGGCGGTGGTGAACCGCAAGTCCGACAAGGTGCTGGCGCAGGAAGAGGCGTGGATCCGCAAGGGCGTGGAAGCGCGCCGTACGCGCAACGAGGGCCGCGTGCGCCGCCTCGAGGCGTTGCGCGCCGCGCGCGCGGCGCGGCGCGAGCGGGTGGGCAAGGTCGAGCTCGCGGTGGCGCAGGGCGAGCGCTCGGGGCGGCTCGTCGCCGAGCTGGAAAACGTGACCAAGCGTTACGGCGACAAGCGCGTCGTCGAGGATTTCTCGGCGCGCGTCATGCGCGGCGACAAGATCGGCCTCATCGGGCCCAATGGCAGCGGCAAGACCACGCTGCTCAAGCTGATCCTGGGCGAAATCGAGCCGGATTCGGGTCGCGTGCGCCGCGGCTCGAAGGTGGAGGTGGCGTATTTCGACCAGTTCCGCGCCGCGCTCGACGGCGAGGCCACGATCGCCGATACCATCGCGCCGGGAAGCGACTTCGTCGAGATCGACGGCATGCGCAAGCACGTCATCAGCTACCTCGGCGATGTCCTGTTTCCGCCGGAGCGGGCGCGCGCGCTGGTGAAGTCGCTCTCCGGCGGGGAGCGCAACCGGCTCCTGCTCGCGCGCCTCTTCAGCCGCCCCGCCAACGTGCTGGTGCTTGACGAGCCGACCAACGACCTCGACATCGAGACGCTCGAGCTCCTCGAGCAGCTCCTGCAGGACTACGCGGGCACACTCTTCCTGGTGAGCCACGATCGCGCCTTCCTCGACAACGTCGTGACGCAAAGCATCGCGTTCGAGGGCGAGGGGCGGTGGAAGGAATACGCGGGCGGGTACACCGATTGGGTGCGCGCGCGCAAAGGGGTCCCGCGCGAAGCCGCCGGCGAAAGAGCGAAGGCGGCTGCCGCCCCGGCGCCGCGCCGGCGGGTCAAGTTGAGCTACAAGGAAGCGCGCGAGCTCGAAGGCCTTCCCGCGCAGGTCGAGCAGCTCGAGCGCGAGCAGAACGATCTCACCGCGCGGCTCGCCGACCCCGCGCTCTACCGGGACCGCGGCGTCGACGTGAAGGCCCTCAATGCACGGCACGCCGCGATCGGGGAAGAGCTCACGCGGCTTCTCGAGCGATGGAACGAGCTGGAGGCGAGGAAGTAGGAATCGGGACAGACCGGTATAATTGCGCAATGAATCCGCAAGATGCGCCCCCGCAGCAGGTCCTCACGCTGCCGGGCGCGATTGCGCTTTCCCCCTTCCGCGTCGAAAAACTCCTCGCCGCGCTGCCCCGGCCCCTCGCCGAGGCGATCACGGTCGACACGCGCTTCGTGCATTTCGTCGCGGTGTCCGCCGCGCTCGACGGCGCGCAGACCCAGGTCCTCGAAAAGCTGCTGACCTACGGCACGCCCGCTCGCGGCGAGCCCAAGGGCGCGCTGCTCCTGGTGCTGCCGCGCTTCGGCACGGTATCGCCGTGGTCGTCGAAGGCGACCGACATCGCCCGCAACTGCGGCCTCGCGAAAGTGGTGCGCATCGAGCGCGGCGTGGCGTACTACATCAACGCGCGCGATCCGGGACCGCTGTCGGAGCGGTCGCGGCGCGCGCTCGACCGCAACATCCACGACCGCATGACCGAGATCGTCGTCGACAGCTTCGAGGCGGCGCAGAAGCTCTTCGAGCATTCGGCCCCGCAACCGCTCGCGACGATCGACATCGCGAAGGGCGGGCGCTCGGCGTTGGTGGCGGCGAATGCGGCCCTCGGCCTCGCCCTCGCGCCCGACGAGATCGACTACTTGCTGGCGAGCTTCAAGGCGGCGGGGCGCAATCCCACCGATGTCGAGCTCATGATGTTCGCGCAGGCCAACTCCGAGCATTGCCGCCACAAGATCTTCAACGCCTCCTGGACGATCGACGGCAAGCCGCGCGACGCCTCGCTCTTCCAGATGATCCGCAACACGCATCGCGCGAGCCCACGCGGCACGATCGTCGCGTATTCGGACAACTCCGCGGTGATGGAAGGCGCCGAGATCGAGCGCTTCTATCCCGATCGCTCGGGCGCGTGGGGCTATCACCGCGATCTCACCCACATCCTGATGAAGGTCGAGACGCACAACCACCCGACCGCGATCGCGCCGCATCCGGGCGCGGGCACCGGCGCGGGGGGCGAGATCCGCGACGAGGGCGCGACCGGAACGGGTGCGAAGCCCAAGGCGGGGCTCACCGGGTTCTCGGTCTCCAACCTCAACATTCCCGGCGCGCGCGAGCCGTGGGAGACCGACTACGGAAAGCCCGTACGCATCGCCTCCGCGCTTTCGATCATGATCGAAGGGCCCATCGGGGGCGCGGCGTACAACAACGAGTTCGGCCGCCCCAACCTCGCCGGTTACTTCCGCGCCTTCGAGCTGAAATGCGCGGGCGAAGTGCGCGGCTATCACAAGCCGATCATGCTGGCGGGCGGCCTGGGCAACATCTCGGCCGCGCATACCGCGAAGCGAGCGCTCGGCAAGACGACCCTCTTCATTCACCTCGGCGGCCCCGGCTTCCTCATCGGCATGGGGGGCGGGGCGGCCTCCTCGATGGCCTCGGGCGCCAATGTCGAGAGCCTCGACTTCGATTCGGTGCAGCGCGCGAACGCCGAGCTCGAGCGCCGCTGCCAAGAGGTGATCGACGCCTGCTGGCAGATGGGCGAGCGCAATCCGATCCTCTCGATCCACGACGTCGGCGCGGGTGGGCTTTCCAACGCGTTGCCCGAGCTCGCGCATGCGGGCGGGGTCGGCGCGCGCATCGACTTGCGCAAGATCCCCATCGAGGAACCGGGGATGTCGCCGATGCAGGTGTGGTCGAACGAGTCGCAGGAGCGCTACGTCGTCGCGATCGACGCCTCCCGGTGTGACGAATTTGCGAAGATCTGCGAGCGGGAGCGCTGCCTCTACGCGGTCGTCGGGGAAGCACGCGCGGACCAGCGCCTCGCCGTCACCGATTCTCTCTTCTCAAGCCAGCCCGTGGACATGCCGCTCGAGGTCCTGCTCGGCAAGCCCCCGCGCATGCACCGCGACGTGCGCCACGAGGCGCGCGAGCTGCCGGCGCTCGACACTTCGGTCATCGACCTGCGCGAAGCGGCATTCCGCGTGCTTCGGCTGCCCAGCGTGGCCGACAAGACGTTCCTCGTCACGATTGGAGATCGAACCGTCGGAGGCATGTGCACGCGCGACCAGATGGTGGGCCCTTGGCAGGTGCCGGTCGCCGACTGCGCGGTGACCGCCCTGGGCTACACGACCTACCAGGGCGAGGCGATGGCGATCGGGGAGCGCACGCCGCTCGCCCTCATCGACGGCCCCGCCTCGGGACGCATGGCGGTGGGCGAGGCGATCACCAACATCGCCGCCGCGGCGATCGCCGATCTGGGCGACGTGAAGCTCTCGGCGAACTGGATGTGCGCGGCGGGGCACCCCGGCGAGGACGCCACACTCTTCGATACCGTGAAGGCCGTCGGCATGGAGCTGTGCCCCGCGCTCGGCGTCTCGATCCCCGTCGGCAAGGACTCGATGTCGATGCGCACCACCTGGCGCGATCCCAAGTCGGGCGAGGACAAGGCGGTCACCGCTCCCGTGTCGCTCGTGATCTCCGCCTTCGCGCGCGTGGTCGACGTACGCCGCACGCTGACCCCGCAATTGCGCACCGACGCGGGCGACACCGAGCTGCTGCTCATCGACCTGGGCGGCGGCAGGAACCGCCTCGGCGGCTCGGCGCTGGCGCAGGTCTATTCGCAGCTGGGCGACGCGGCGCCGGACCTCGACGACCCCGCCAGGCTGAAGGCGTTCTTCGCCGCGATCCAGCGCCTGAACGACGGCGGCAAGATCGTCGCCTACCACGACCGCTCCGACGGCGGGCTCTTCACCACCCTCTGCGAGATGGCGTTCGCGGGGCGCTGCGGCGCCACCGTGTATCTCGACAACCTCGCCTTCGACCCGAGGCAGCTCGACGTCGACGGCCACGAACGCCAGACCGACGTCCTCGCCGGCAATCTCGACGCGCGCATCCTCGCGGCCCTTTTCAACGAGGAGCTGGGCGCCGTGCTCCAGGTCCGCCGGCACGAGCGCTCCGCGGTGATGCAGCTGCTGCGCGAGGCGGGGCTCTCGCCGCAATCGCAGGTCATCGGCCACCCCAATGCCGACGGCGAAGTGCGCATCATCGTGAACGGCCGGCCGGTGTTCGCCGAGGCGCGCTCGAAGCTGCACCGCGCCTGGTCCGAAGTCACGCACCACATCCAGCGCCGGCGCGACAACCCGATATGCGCCGAGCAGGAGTACGACCGCATCCTCGACGAAGGCGACCCGGGCCTGAACGCCCACCTCACGTTCGATCCCGGGGAGGACATCGCCGCCCCCTTCATCGCCACCGGCGAGCGTCCGAGGATCGCGATTCTGCGCGAGCAGGGCGTTAACGGGCAGATGGAGATGGCGGCGGCTTTCGACCGGGCGGGATTCGGTTGCGTCGACGTTCACATGAGCGACATCATCTCCGGGCGCGTGCGGCTCGCGGATTTCAAGGGCTTCGCGGCGTGCGGCGGCTTCAGCTACGGCGACGTGCTCGGCGCGGGCGAGGGCTGGGCCAAGTCGATCCTCTTCAATCCGCGCGCGCGCGCCGAGTTCGAGGCTTTCTTCCACCGCGCCGATTCCTTCGCGCTGGGCGCGTGCAACGGCTGCCAGATGATGTCGAACCTGAAGGCGATCATCCCCGGGGCGGAGAACTGGCCGCACTTCGAGCGCAACGCCTCCGAGCAGTACGAGGCGCGCGTCGCATTGCTCGAGGTCGCGCGCTCGCCTTCGATCCTCTTCGCCGGGATGGAGGGTAGCCGCATCCCGGTCGCCACCGCGCACGGCGAGGGCCGCGCGGCATTCAAGAGCGCCGCGTCGATGGACGCCTGCCGCTACCTCGTTGCCGCCCGCTTCGTCGACAATCGCGGCAAGGCGACCGAGGCCTACCCCTACAATCCCAACGGCTCTCCCGGCGGCATCACCGCGGTCACCACGCCGGACGGGCGCTTCACCATCCTCATGCCGCACGCCGAGCGCGTGTTCCGCTCGGTCCTGCTGTCGTGGCATCCCGGGACCTGGGGTGAAGACTCGCCGTGGATGCGAATCTTCCGTAACGCGCGCGCATGGGTGAGTTGAAGCGGTGGTCGCCAAGCTCGACGACGTGAATGTGCGCCCCGGGCTTGAGGGGCAGGGAGTAGGCTCGGCTATGATGGCGAAGCTCAAGGACGAATTGCGTCGCTCCGGAGTGGCCCGAATCGACACCGCGACGCACTTCGACAACCCCGGCGCCCGGCGTTTCTGCGCGCGCCACGGCTTCGAGAGCCTGCACGAGGAAAGGATGTCCTGCCTGTTGTGAACATGGCCTCTGCGACGACGACCAAGCCCGCGAGCTACTCGGTCTACACGATCGTGGCCTTCACGCTGCTGGCGCTCGGCCTGCTTCGCGCCGTGCTGCTGGTCGCGCACGAGCCGGTCCTCGGATATGGCGACCAATCGGACATGCATCGCACCGCGGATTGCATCGGCCTGCACGCGATCGCCGATCCGCCACGGGCGGGCGAGATGTTCCGGCCCCATTCCGAGTACCACACCGCGGGCGTGAAGTGGTCGGGCTGCTACCCGAGCTCCTCGGTGGTGCTGGTGGCGCCGGTCGTGATCCTGTACGGAATCGCCTCGATCGCGAGCAGCGAGCCCGAGATCCTCATCCCGTTGAAGGCCTTCGGCCTCTTCAACCTGCTCCTTTTCGCGATTCTCGCGACCGCGATCGCGATTTCGTTGCGGCCGTATCGGGTCGCATCCGTCGTGCACGCCGCGCTCTTCTTCCTCCTCATCGCCGATCCGGTCGCCACGCTGTGGCTCAACACGCTCTACACCGAGCCCTCGGCGCTGCTCGGAGCCTACGGCGTCGTGGGGATGAGCGTGGTGATCGCCCTCACGGGCGGGGGAGGACGAGGGCAGTGGTGGCTTCTCGCCATCTCGCTCGTCTGCCTGGGCCTCGCGCGCGAGCAGTTCGGCTACCTGCCTCTCGCGCTGGCCGCGCTCGCCTGGCCCGCCTTGCAGCTGCGCTCGCGCCGCCGGGCCACGGTCATGGTGGCCGTCGGCGTGTTCGTGGCGGCCACGCAGGTCGCGCTCACGCCGCTGCGTCCCGAATACATCAGCCCCATCAATCGCGTGAACGCCTATCTCGGCGTGATCCTCGCGGCATCGCAGGACCAGCCGGCCACGCTCGAGCATCTCGGGCTGCCCTCGCGGTGCGCCGCCATGTCGGGTGCGACGTGGTGGATGCGGCGCGGCGAAAAGCTCGAGATCGTTTGCCCCGAGGTCCTGGACCTGTCCCCGTTCGCGTTCGTGAGGCTGGTTCCTACGGAGCCGCTCACCTTGCTTCGCGCCGTATCGCGCGTGCTGCCCGCTTCGCAGTCGGTCGTTCCCGGGTACCTGGGAATCTCGTCCGAGGGCCCGATCCTCACCGTCTCCGACCTGCCGCCGCGCGCGATGTCGTTCATCGCGTTGCTCTCCGCGACCTCCTCGATGGTCTTCGCGGCGATCTTCATGACGCTGCTCATCGCGTTTCCCCTCTCCCTCGCATGGCTGCTGTGGACGGCGAAGAGGGAGCGCAATCTTGTGGCGCTGCCCACCGCCTTCGTGCTGCTCACCGCCATCGGCGGCTATACGCTCGCGACGACCGCGTTCGGCGACGGGATCGCGGGCGCCGAGCGCCACAACTGGCTGGGCGCCATCGCCACGCTGGCCGCGGTATTGCTGCTGCCGCTGGTGATATGGCAGCTTTCGCGCGACATGCTGCGCGGGCGGGTGGCGCTCGCGGCGGCATTCGGCGTGGCGCTGCTGGCCGCCGGCTGGCTCCTGTGGACGCGACAGCAGCCCCTCGCGATCGGCGTGCTGGAAAAGGTCACCGAGGGAAAGGCGCGCTCGCTCGACGTGAGCGGTTGGGCGCTCGATCCGTGGGGCATCCGCCGCGTGTTCGCGACGGTCGGCGGCGGGCCCCAGTCCGAGGGCACGCGCGGCATCGAGCGTCGCGACCTGCAGGCGATCTATCCGGGATACCCGGAAGCGGTGGGGGGCGGCTTCCAGATGACGATTCCGTCGAACGGATGGCGCGAGAACGAGATGCTGCGCATTTACGTCGAGAGCCGCGCCGGCGCGATCACCGAGGTCGATCGCCGGATGATTCGTCTTCGTCCGTAAGGGCGCGGCGGATCGCCCTGCGGATGCGCGCCTCCCCGGCTTCGCGCTGCGAGGCGAGGGCGACGACCACGAAGGGAAAGGCGAGGATTCCGAGGACCGCGAAAAGCGGCACCAGGAAGCGTACCGACCGGTCCTCTCCGGGCGCGATGAAAGCCCAGGCACTCGAAGCGATCAGGAGCGTGAGCACGATCG
>JBGOST010000071.1:0-7946 GCA_041476125.1 Usitatibacter sp.
AGCTGCGCGGGCTCGGGAAGGCTGGCGAGGCGCGCTTTCTGTGTCGCGGCGCTGGGAAGGAAGCGCGCGGGGCTCTCGTATCCGCCGAGCTTTCCGGCCGCGACGAGCCGATCGAGCTCGACGGCGATGCGCTCGGCCGCCTCGAGCGCGGCATCGGCGCTGGCGCCGCGAACCGCGATCATGCGGCGCGCGTCGGAGGCTCCGAGTGCCGCGCGCAGCTCGGCATCGAGGCGGCGGTCGGCTAGCGAAATCGGATTGAGGCTCGAGACATCGGGGTCCCAGAGCGCGCCGCGGTGGGCGGCGAGCACCACCAGGGCGCAGAGCGCGAGGGCCCCGACGAGCCAGCGAAAGCGCGCGGCGCCGCGGAAGAGGGCCGCGAGCCGCTGCCCGAGGTGGGATACGTCGCGAATGCGAAAGCGCGCCGGAAGCAGCGCCGGGAGAACGAAGCGCGTCACCGCGGCCGCGACCACCAGGCCGCAGATCGAGTACAGCCCGAGCTGCGCGAGACCGGGCAGCCCGGAGAAGAGCAGCGCCGAGAATCCCGCGATGGAGGTGAGCACGCCCAGCCGGATGGTGGGCCAGAAGCGGGCGATCCACGCCGGATCGCCCGCGCGCTCGCCGTGCCCGGCCTGCACGAAGAGGTAGATCGAGTAATCGACCGCCTCGCCGATGAGCGTGGTGCCGAAAGCGAGGGTGATCCCGTGGACCGTGCCCATTCCAAGCGAGACCGCGGTCACGCCCGCAAGCGCGCCGGAGACGACGGGTACGAGTCCCAGGCCCAATGCCACGGGCGAGCGGTAGACGAGCAGCAGGACCGCCACGACGATGAGCGTGCTGAGCGACGTGAGGCGCGCCACGTCGCGCTCGATCATCGCGCGCGCGCGGACCGAGAACACACCCGGCCCCGTCATCGCGAGGCGCGCGGCGCCCGCGGCGGCCCCCGTGCTCGCGACCGCCTTGCGGAATCCATCCTCGAGCGTCGCGACGACCCTCGCTTGCGCATCGGTGTCCGAGCCGCTGGCGCGCGTTCGCGCGACGAGCAACGCCCGCGCGCCATCGGGCGAAGCCCACACGCCTTCCACCCGACGCGGCCCTTCCGGCGGGCGCAGGTTCTCGACGATCGTCATCATCTCCGCGGTAGGGTCGCGCGCGACGAGCGATTTCACCAGCAAGCCGGCCGGCGAGGCGAGGAGGTCGACCGTCTCCGCGATCGCGGCCCGCAGGCCTTCCACCGTGAAGCGATCGGGCGTGACGTTCGGGCTGAGCGCGTAGCGGTGCGCCAGGAGGAAATCGCGCTCGCGCTCGAAGCCCGTGTCGGCGCCGTTGGCGGCCGAGGCGAAGAGCGCGTCGGCGCGCAACGCCGCAGCGAGCGCCCGGGACAGGCGCGCGCGCACCGGCGCGTCGGCGCCTTCGATGCCGATCAGCATCACGCGCGAGATGGCGCCGTCGCGAAGCTGGTCGATGAGAAGCTGCTGCTGCGCGGTGGGCGCGCGCGGCAGGAAGGACGAGAGGTCGGCGACGAAGCGCGTGTGCGCGATCTGGAAGATGCAGAAGGCGGCGCCGGCGAGCCAGACGGCGATCGCGACGCGGCGTTCCTGCATCAAGGCGCCGCCCGGGAGAGCGTCATCACGGAGCGGTCGCCATCGGACTGGAAGATCTCCACGGTGCGCACCTGCTTCTCGCCGCCGCCGATCTCGATACGATCCACGAGCGTGGCGATGCCCGGGTCGAGAGGGCGAAGGATGAGGCGCCAGCGCGCCGGGCTTCCATCCAGCGCGACCGAAAAGGTGCGCGTCAGCGCCGCGAGGTCCCCCGCAAGGGTGCCGCGCAGCCCCTCCACCAGGACCGCGATCGCGGGATTCTCGCGTAGCGAGAGCGAATGGCTCTTGCCCCCGCGCTCGAGGGTCACGAGCTCGCGCTCCACCAGGACGCGCTCGGGCTTGGGCAGGAGGGTGCGCTTCTCGAGCCGGTCGGGCGGCGTGAAGACGAGCTCCCCGGAGGACTCGAGCGGCCTGTCGAGGAGTGCCATGAACTTCTTCTCATGGAAAGCGGCGCGCCCGGGGCGTTCCTTCGCGAGCGAGTCGAAGAGCGAGGCGACGCTCCAATCGGCGGCTCGCGCGCCCGATGCGGCGAAACAGAGGCCGGCCAGCAGCAGCAACGCGCCCCGCCTCACGCCGCGCGGCTCCAGAAGTCGTGGAAGTTGAACCAGTTGTCCGGCGCCTCGCGCGCGTAGTGCTCGACCCGGCCCGCGTACGCGGCCACAGCCTCCCGCGTGAGGCGCTCGCGCTCCGCGCGCGAAAGGCCTTCGAGGCCGGAGAAGTCGGCGAGCGGCGCGAAGTGGATCTCGTAGCGGTTGCCGCCGCGGTAAAGGCCGGTGATGAAGATCACGCGGCGCCGCAGCGCGGCCGCCAGCCGCATCGGCCCCGTCGGGAACGGCGCGGGGCGGCCCAGGAAGTCGACGTCGATCGAGGGCTCGTCGCCGAGCCTGCGGTCGGCGAGCATGCCGACCGCCGCGCCTTCGTCGAGACACTCGGCGAGCTCGAGCATCGATCCCGGGTGCCCCACGGACACGATGTCCTGCATGCAGGCCGGAGCGATCGCGGCGAGCACCGCGTTCAACCTTCGCGCATTCTCCTCGTACATCGCTATGACCACGCGACGGTGTCCCATGTGGCGTCCGCAGGCCCGCAGGGCCTCGAAGCTGCCCAGGTGCGCGCCCATGATCAGGGCGCCACCTTCGCCCACCAGCTCCGCGCCGTGCACCTGGATGTCGAACAGGTCGAAGCGGTCCTTGAGGAAATAGACGCGGTCGTGCACCGTCGCCGCGAAGCTGAAGAAGAGGCGGTATTGCTCGGCGAGCGTGGGCGCGCGCCCGAGGACGCGCTCGAGAAACTGGCGCGAGGCGCGGCGCGCCCCGCTGCTGGTGGCGAAGAAGTACGCGGCGATCACGCGCACGAGCGCGCGCGATGGGCCGCGCCCGAAGCGCAGCGACGCCCACGCCATGAAGCGCACCAGCGGCAGGCTGCCGCGCTCCGGGCGTCGCGCCCACTCCGACGCGGTCGATGGCGGGGCGTTCATGCGCGCTCGCGCGGCACGAGGCTGCCGTTGGCGACGGGACCTTGCGCGGAGCGAATCTCGAAGCGAATCCCGCCCGATGCGAGGGTCTCGTGCCAGAGCGTGAGCGATGTGCCTGGAGCCACGGGGGCGAGGAACTTCGCGCTCGCGATCGTCCAGTCCTCGGGCGGGCGTCCGCTTGCCGCTTCGATCGCGGCGAGCGCTTCGGACAGCAACACCACGCCGGGAAGCACCGGATGCCCCGGGAAGTGGCCCTCGAACGCGGGATGGTCGCGCGCGACGGTGAGCGTCGTCTCGACGGGACCCGCGGACATCACGTCTCTTCCGGCGAACGCCCGAGCGCCTTCTGCGCCAGCTCGCGCAGCGCTTCCCGAGGCAGCTTGCCCGTGAGCTGCCGGGGAAGGCGCTCGACCCGCACCAGCGGGCGCGGCAGGAAAGCCGCGTCGATGCGCTCGCGCAACGCCGCGATGATCTCCGCCACTCCCAGCGAGGGCGCCACCGCGAATGCGATGAGCCGGGTCACGCCGTCGGGCTCGACTTCATCGGGAAGGAAGAACGCACCGTCGACCACGCCGGGAATCGCGCTGAGCTGGTGGTCGAGGTATCCGATCGAGTTGCGTTTTCCGGCGATGTTCACCACGTCGGCGCTGCGGCCGTGCAGCACGAAGTGCCGAGCGTCGGCGTCGACCTCGATGATGTCCATCAACGGCGTGGGCCGCTCGACGTGGCCCCCGGAAACCATCGCCTGCTCGCCTTCGTTCCAGAGCCGCAGGCCGTCGAACGCTTCCCACTGCGCCGATCGCGTCGGGCGGCGCGTGGCGATCTGCCCGGCTTCCGTGCAGCCGTAGATCTCCAGGAGCTGCGCACCGGTGCGTTCCTCGGCTTCGCGAGCGAGCCCGACGGACAACGGGGCGGTCGCGGACACCAGCGTCTCGATGCGCGCCGCTTCGCCGCTCTCCATCCACGCACGAAGGTGAAACGGCGTCGTGAAGAGCGTGCGCGGTGACGGCACGCGCTCGATGGCGGCGTCGATGTCGGCGGGATAGTAGAGCCGCTCGGACGTGAGGGCCGCGCCGCTGAGCAACGGCAGCAGGACGGTCGATTCGAATCCGTACATGTGCTGCGGCGGCACGGTGCCGAGGATCGTGTGGCCCGGCCCGATCTGCAAGCGCTCGGCTTCTTCCTTGATGTCGAGGACGAGACCGCCCCAGGTCTTGAAGTGCGGTTGCGGCTCGCCCGTGGAGCCCGAGGTGAACACGCACGCGATCGCCTGGTCGGCGGCGATCGCCGGGACCGCGAAGCCCTCCGCGTCGCCCAGGTCATCGGCCGGCAGCTCGAATCGCGGCAGGTCCACCGCCGTGCTCGCGTCTTCCGCGACGAAATATGCGTCCGGGGCGAAATCGCGCATGGCGCGGATCACGTTGGGCGTGGTGGTGGGCGGAAGCAGCGTGGTTTGCCCGCGAACGATGGCGGCGCAAAGCGCCACCGCGAAACGATAGCGGTCGGCGCAGAAATTGAGCATGTGCCTGCGAGCGGGCAAGGTGTGGGCCGCACGCAGGACGTCGCGCAGGAATTGCGCGGCGCTCACCGGATCGCCGTGGCGGTACGCGGCGATCGCGCGCGCATCCGTGTGCGCGATCAGCCGATGACTCTGCGCGGCCAGGGAGCGGCGCGGCGCGGACGAGGACATCTCGCGGCGAGCCTTCAGCGCGGCGCTTCGACTGGCGCCGTTGCGAAATGCCGGGAGAAAGCCCGGATGCCGCCCAGCACGCCGGTGCGTTCCGATTGCGGCAGGGCGCGAAGGCGAATCGCGTATTCGACGGCGAACATCGCGGCGACGAGGACCGGAGTCAGGATGTTGGCGAGGATCGACCACGCGGCGAGGAGGCGGCCCAGATAGAGCACGCACGAGAGCGTAAAGATGACGACGAAGAAAACCGTCCAGGCGGCCGTGACGTGGCGCGTGTAGCGGACCTCCTCGGGCGGAAGGGGCGCGTGCAGGAGGCGGGCGAAACGCGTGCACAGCGGCTCCCGCGATCCGACCAGGGTGCGGCCGAAGACAAGGGCGAGAACGAGATTGGCGCCCGCGTGCTCGATGAAGAAGACGCTCGCGAAGTTGCGTTCGAGCAGGCCCCATCCGAGCCACAGCGCGACGCACGCGAGGGCAAGCGCGGCGAGGACGGCTTCACGGTGGCGCGATCGCCGCAGCACCCACAGGGCAAGGCCGGCCGCGGGCACGAGCGACAGGAGCGCGCCCAAGGCGGGCGTGAGAGCGTCGATGAGGGCGAAGTGCGCGAGGAGCGCGAAGGAAATGCCCAGCGCCACTGCGAGGGCCGCGAGCCAGCGCTTGCGCCGCTCGGCGGTCACTTCGTCCTGCGCTCCGCGACGTGGGCCGCGAGGCTCGCGACCGAGCGGAAGATCTTCACGTTGTCCTTGTCGTCGTCCTTCAGCTTGAAGCCGTAGCGCTTCGAGATCACGAGCGCGACTTCGAGGATGTCGATCGAGTCCAGGCCCAGGCCTTCGCGATACAGCGGCGCCTCGGGATCGATCTCATCCTGCGTCACGTCGAGATTCAGCGCCGAGACGATGAGGCCCGAGATTTCGCGCACGAGAGCGGCGTCGACTGCCTTGCCGTTGGCCGGGACGTTTTCGAAGGAATTCGGCATCGCGTTCCGGTCCTCGATGGACGGGACCATTCGTTATGTATGAGTCGTGGTGTACGAGGGCGCAAACCCGTGGAAATGATAGCACGCAGGGGCGGATTCACCCGAGTGCCGCGCGCGTGAGGACGAAGACGAAACCCGCTCCGGCGCTGGTTTTCGGCCACTCGAATCGCAGGCCCGGAAATGCCCTTTCGAGCGCCTTGCGGTTGTGCCCGATCTCGACCACGAGGCGTCCTCCGGGATTCAGGTGCTCGCGTGCTTGCGCGAGGATCACGCGCGCGTGGTCGAGCCCGTCGGCCCCGCTCGCAAGCGCCATCGCCGGCTCCTTGCGATGTTCGTCCGGCAGCTTCATCATCGACGCCGCCTTCACGTACGGCGGATTGGAGACGATGAGGTCGTAGGTGCGAGCGCCGAGCGCCGAGAACAGGTCCGACTTCACCAGGCGCACGCGCCGCCCGAGCTTGTAGTCCGCGATGTTCCTCTTCGCGACTTCCAGCGCATCGGCCGAAAGATCGGCCGCATCCACCCGCGCGCGCGGGTACTTGAGCGCCGCGAGGATCGCGAGGCAACCGGAGCCGGTGCAAAGGTCGAGGATGGAAACCGGGGACAGGCCACTTGTTCCTCTCCTTGGGACAAGTGGTCTGTCCCCGCGCATCAACTCCGCGATGTAGGAGCGCGGAACGATGACGCGCTCGTCGACGTAGAAGCGATGCGGTCCCAGCCATGCCTCGTGGATCAGGTAGGCGGCGGGCTTGCGCGTGCGCACGCGCCGGTCGAGCAGCGCCCTGGCGCGCCGGGCCTGGGCCGCGGCGAGGGGTTCGTCGAGATGGGAATTGAGATCCCCGGGCGGCAGGTCCAGCGCATGCAGGATGAGCCAGGCCGCCTCGTCGAGCGCGTTGGTGGTGCCGTGCCCGTAGGAGAGCCCGGACTTCTCGAACCGCTCGATGCCGTAGGCGAGAAGCGACCGAACCGTCACTTCGTCTGCGGTTGCCCGGCGGTGTTGCGGCGCGCGACGGTGGGACCGACGCGCTCCTCGATGTGGCGGCGCAGCCGCGGCTTGGCCCCCAGCAGGAAGAACACTTCCGCGCAGACGAAAAGCGGACCGATGGCGAGCTGCATCACGTCGTCGAAGAAGGCCGGCTTCATGCCCTCGAACCTGTGGCCGAGGAATTGCAGCGCCCAGCCGACGGTGAAGATCGCGGCGGCCCACGCGAGCGTCGCAGGCGTCGAGGCGCGCGCGGTGAACTCGCTCGCCGCGGCGCACATCAGGAAGAGCACCACCGTCATGGTGAGGCCGAAGACCCAATCGAGCTTGAAGTAGTAGGCGCACATGAGAACCGACACGACCGCGGCCATCGTGATCGCCACCGGGCCCACGTGGACGACGGCGGTCGCGAGCGCGAGGATGATCGCGAACACGATCATCGGCACGCCCGCGAAGTGGGTGGCGATGTTGCGGCGGTCGCGGTGGTACGCGGCGTACTGGGTGAGGTTTTCCTCGAGCGTCTTCACGCTAGGCAAAGGCGCCTATTGGAGCCGCTCTTCGGACTCTTCGCTGATCTGGAACTCGCCGAAGGGCGAGGAAGCGCTGCGCGTGGCCCCGGGCGTCTTCGCCTTCTCCGCCATCGCCGGCATGATTCCCGAGTTGCCGAGCAGCAGGCCCAGGTTGGTGGCCGAGTCCGCGTTGCCGAGCGCCTCGTCCACCGAGATCTTGCCCTGGCGCACCAGCCGGAAGAGATCCTGCTCGAAGGTCTGCGAGCCGGGCGACATGCTCTTCTCCATCGCCTCCTTGATCTCGTTGATCTCGCCCTTCTCGATGAGCTCCTGGATGTTGCGCGTGTTGAGGAGCACCTCGACCGCCGGCGTGCGCTTGCCGTCCACGGTCTTGATGAGGCGCTGCGAGATGACCGCCTTCAGCGACACCGAGAGGTCCTGCAGCAGCATCGGGCGCACTTCGAGGGGGAAGAAGCTGATGACGCGGTTCATCGCCTGGTAGGCGTTGTTGGCGTGCAGCGTGGCGAGGCACAAGTGGCCCGACAGGGCGTAGGTGAGCGCCATGCGCATCGTCTCGAGGTCGCGGATCTCGCCGATCAGCACGACGTCCGGCGCCTCGCGCATCGCGCTCTTCAGCGCCCGGGCGTAGGACTTCGTATCCGTGCCGATCTCGCGCTGGTTCACGATGGACTTCTTGTTCGTGTGCAGGAACTC
>JBGOST010000072.1:0-7892 GCA_041476125.1 Usitatibacter sp.
AACGGCGTGGCGCTGAAATTCGTGCCGGCGTAAATATGAGGGTCTGTCCCCGGTTTTCTCTTGGAGTCTGACCCTCTTATTTGAGTTCTATGCGGCCCTCGATCTTCGCGGGCTTTTCAAGCGCGGTCCACATCCAGCAGTAGTCCTCGCCGCTCCTGGCGTTGAAGGTTCCGCCGTCGCCGCGCATGCCGCCGCGCTTGACCGGGTAGAAGACCTGGCTGTGCTGGTGATAGTGGATGTTGAAGTCCACGGGCACGTCGGACTTCCAGTGGTAACGGCGCTTGTCGCCCGCCTCGACGCGGGCGCACTCTTCGTGCATCTTCCCCGGCTCGAGCGACACGTTGACGACCTGCTCGCGCTCCTTCGCGGGGGGCGCGGCAAGCGCGCTGCAGCAGGCGCACGCGCACAGGATGGCGAGGAGGCGTTTCATTTGCGGGTATGCTAGCATCTGCCGCATGAATCGCATCAGCGCCTCCTTTTACTGGTTCCTCTATCTCACGCCGCGGGCGGTTGAGAGGATTTGAGCCAGGGGTAGCCGACGAATCCACGAAAACCGCCAGCTCGATGGCGGTTTTTTTATTTGGGGGACAGAGCACATCCGGCCTCGAGTTGTGGTCTGTCCCGGAGAAACGATGACCCACTACCGCACCGACGACGTTCGCATCGAGCAGGGAGACGAGCTGCTTGCGCCCATGCAGGTGATGCGCGAGCTCGCGGCGACCGATCGCTCGGGCGAGACCACGTTCGAGGGCCGCCAGGCGGTGCACGACATCCTGCGCGGCGCCGACGACCGCCTGCTCGTGGTGGTCGGGCCGTGCTCGATCCACGACTACGCCGCCGCGGTGGAATACGCGAAACGCCTCGCGGGCGAGCGCCGGCGCCTGAAGGCCGACCTCGCGATCGTGATGCGGGTCTATTTCGAGAAGCCGCGCACCACCGTGGGCTGGAAGGGCTTCATCAACGACCCGCACCTCGACGAATCGTTCGACATGAACGAGGGCATCAGGCTCGCGCGCAAGCTGCTGCTCGAGATCAACGAGGCGGGCGTGCCGTGCGGCACCGAGTTCCTCGACCTCATCTCGCCGCAGTACATCGCCGACCTGATCGCATGGGGTGCGATCGGCGCGCGCACCACCGAGAGCCAATCGCACCGCCAGCTCGCCTCCGGGCTGTCGTGCCCCGTGGGATTCAAGAACGGCACCGACGGCAACATCCGCATCGCCGTGGATGCGATCAAGGCCGCCGCTTCGCGCCACCACTTCATCTCGGTCACCAAGTCGGGCCACGTCGCGGTGTTCAAGACCGCCGGCAACGAGGATTGCCACGTGATCCTGCGCGGCGGCACGGCGCCCAACTATGAGGCCGCGAGCGTGGATGCCGCGTGCCGCGAGCTTGCGGGCGCGGGCCTCGCGCAACGCCTCATGATCGACTTCTCGCATGCGAATTCGTCGAAGCAGTACCAGAGGCAGGTCGAAGTCGGCCACGACGTTTCGGCGCAGCTCGCGCGAGGCGAGCGGCGCATCGTGGGCGTGATGATCGAAAGTCACCTGAACGCGGGGCGCCAGGACCTGCTGCCGGGCAGGAAGCTCGAGTACGGCGTGTCGATCACGGATGCATGCCTGGGATGGACGGATACGGTGGAATTGCTGGATACGCTCGCCGCGGCGGTGAGAAACCGGCGCGTGGCATTGGAGGAATGATATGAATATGGAAAAATGGTCGCCGCGAGGTTTGCAAGGTAAGCAGGGGTCGGGCTCCGGAAAGGCAACGAGAATCTCGGAGCCTGACCCCGTAACGGTCGTCGGGCGCACCGACGACCTGCGCATTTCCGCGGTCCGCGCGCTCATCCCGCCGCAGCTGCTGCTCGAGGAGCTGCCGATGGATGCGCTGTCCCTCGCCACGGTCACGACCGCGCGCCAGGCGATCCACCGCGTGCTTCACGGGGCGGACGACCGGCTGCTCGCCGTGGTGGGGCCGTGCTCGATTCACGACTCGGGTGCGGCGCTCGAATACGCCGCGCGGCTTCGCGACGCCGCGGCCCGCCACGCCCACGACCTGCTGCTGGTGATGCGCGTGTATTTCGAGAAGCCGCGCACCACGGTGGGCTGGAAGGGCTTCATCAACGATCCGCGCCTCGACGGCAGCTTCGCGATCAACGAGGGCCTGAGGCTCGCGCGCAAGCTGCTGCTCGACTTGAACCGCATGGGGATTCCTTGCGGCACCGAGTTCCTCGACCTGCTTTCGCCGCAGTACATCTCGGATCTCATCGCGTGGGGAGCCATCGGCGCGCGCACCACGGAGAGCCAGACGCACCGGCAGCTCGCCTCGGGCCTCTCGTGCCCGGTGGGATTCAAGAACGGCACCGACGGCTCGATCAAGGTCGCGGTCGACGCGCTGCGCGCGGCCGCGGCACCCCATGCCTTCATGGGAATGACCAAGACCGGGCAGGCGGCGATCTTCGAGACCGTCGGCAACGAGGACTGCCACGTGATCCTGCGCGGAGGCAAGGCGCCCAACTATGACGCCGCGAACGTGGAGGCGGCCGCCCGCGAGCTCGCCGACGCGGGCCTGGCGGCGCATCTCATGATCGACTTCTCCCACGCCAACGCCTCGAAGCGCTTCGAGAAGCAGGTCGAGGTCGGCGCGAACGTCGCCCAGCAGCTCGCCGCGGGCGACGAGCGCATCGTCGGCGTCATGGTCGAGAGCCACCTCAACGCCGGCCGCCAGGACCTCGTCCCCGGCAAGCCGCTGGTACACGGCGTCTCCATCACCGATCCCTGCCTCGGCTGGGACGACACCGCCGCCTTGCTCGACACCCTCGCAGACGGCGTGAGAAAGAGGCGCCTTGCCCATAGTGAATGAAAGGCTTTGAAAACGCAGATGAACGCAGATGTAGCGCAGATGAACGTACCCCATACCTTGGTAGTTGTTCGTGCACATGGATCCATGGCCACGAATTTCACGCAAGCTTGGCTTACGTTCATCTGCGTTCCAAAGATTTTTGGCTGGAATGACTCCCAGTGACGAAAGCCGACGAGTTCCGGATCCTGGGGCGGCACAAGGGCGGCGAGGAATCGATCCGCTTCGAATACAAGGGCGTGCGCTTCGACCAGGATTGCTTCCACGTCGTCGCCGGGCTCAACGCGGTCGACACGCGCGAGTACACGGAGAGAACCTTCAAGGCGCTGAAAGCCGCGGGGCAGGTGTGCGCGCGCATGGGCGCCTACAAGCCCCGCACCAGCCCGTACTCGTTCCAGGGCTACGGCAAGCAGTGCCTGCCGTACGTGTTCGAGCTCGCCGGAAAGTACGGCCTCCGCGTGATCTCGATGGAGGTCACCCGCGACGAGCACCTGGACGAGATCCGCGCGGCGTTGCGCGAAACGGGGGATGCGACCGGCGTCATGCTCCAGATCGGCACGCGCAACACGCAGAACTTCGAGTTGCTGAAGACAGTGGGGAGCCAGCGCGATTTCCCCATCCTCCTGAAGCGCGGCTTCGGCATCACGCTGCACGAGTCGCTGCTCGCCGCGGAATACGTCGCGAGCGCGGGCAACCGCGACATCGTGTTCTGCCTGCGCGGCATGAAGACCAACTTCGGCGATCCACACCGCAACCTGGTGGACTTCGCCCACGTCCCGGTGGTGAAGCGCCTCACGCGGATGCCGGTGTGCATCGATCCGTCGCATTCCGTGGGCATTCGCGCCGCCTCTCCCGACGGCCTGCAGGACATCTTCCACGCCGCCGCGCAGGGCATCATCGCCGGCGCCAACCTCGTGCTTACCGACGTGCATCCCGAGCCCGCCAAGGCCCTCGTCGACGCGGGGCAGGCCCTTACGCTCGACGAGTTCGGGCATTTTCTCGAGGACTGCGCGATCGCGAGGGAGGCGTACGAGAAACGGCGGCGCGTACGTTGAAGAGAAGGTCTTTGGAAACGCAGATGAACGCAGATGCAGCGCAGATGAACGTACCCCATCAATTGCAAGTGTTTCGCGGCCTCGCATCCTGGAGCACGAAACTCACACATCCAAGGTTTACGTTCATCTGCGCTGCATCTGCGTTCATCTGCGTTTTCACAGCTTTTTGCATCCCCTCGGCCACCGCTGCCGAGATTTCGCTGCGTGACGACCTGGATCGGCCGATCCTGCTGAAGCAGCCGGCGCGGCGCATCGTGACGCTGGCGCCGTTCCTCACCGAGCTCGTGTTCACGGCAGGAGCGGGCGACCGAATCGTCGGGGTGAGCGCGTACAGCGACTACCCGCCCGAGGCGAAGAAGCTCCCGCAGGTGGGCACGGCGGTGAGCCTTTCGCTCGAACAGGTCGCCGCCCTTGCTCCCGACCTGGTGCTCGCCTGGCGCGACAGCGTGCGCCCCGAGGACATCGAGCGCCTCGCGCGCCTGGGGGCGGCGGTCTACGTCGCGCAGTCGCGCAACTTCGAGGACGTGCCGCGCAACCTCGCGGCGATCGGAGAGCTGACCGGCCGCGACGTCTCGCGCGCGATCGCCGAATACGAGCGGCGGCTGGCGAACCTGCGCCGCGACAACGCCGGCAAGCGCAAGGTCACGGCGTTCCTCGAGATCTGGAACCGCCCGCTCACCACGATCGCCGGGCGGCATTTCATGAACGAGGCGCTCGAGATCTGCGGCGCGCGCAACGTCTTCCGGGACCTGGACGGCGTGGCCCCCGTGGTTTCGTGGGAACAGGTCTACCTGCGCGACCCGCAGGTCGTGGTGGGAATCAGCTCCGCGGCGAGCGAGGGTGAATTCCGCGCCAACTGGAGAACGCGCACGGTGCTCTCCGCGGTGAAGGGCGGCCGCCTCGTGTTCATCGACGCCGATCGCATCCAGCGGCTCACGGCGCGCACGCCCGACGGTGTCGCCGCGCTTTGCGAAGGGATCGACCGCTACCGCTACCGCTAGCGCCTAGGCTTTCTTCACCGGCGCGACCACTCCGGAGCACAGCACCGGCCCCGTGGGCAGCCCGCTCGGCGAACCTCCCGCCGGCTCGAGGCTGATCGCGAGCGCGTTGATGCCCTGCACGCGCGCGTCCGTGGTCGCGACGCGAATGAGCGTGTCGCCCCGCGCGTTGGGCACGAGGCCGAGCGAGCGTGGCACTCCGCTCGCCGGAAGCACCCACAGCTCGAGGCTCTTGCCCTGCGTTCCCGACCAGGGCTTCACCATGCGCACGCGCATGAGGTCGGGCTCGTGCATCGACACCACCATGCGCGGCGCCGCGTCGGGACCGGTGAGCACCGCGACGAACAGCGCGTCGTCGGGCGGGCCGGCGGCAAGCCAGAGGAAGGCGGCGATGAGGACGGAGGCGAGCCCTCCGGAGATGAGCGCGAGCCCGCGCCACCATGAATCGGACGCGGCACGCGAGGAGCGAGGGGCGAGGCGGGACTCGATCGCGCGCCACACTCGCGCCGGCGGATCGACCGGCGCGATGCGCCCGGCGAGCGGCGTGAGCCCGGCCTCCCACCGCCGCACCACGCCCGCAAGGTCGCGGTCCTCGCGCGCGAGGGCCTCGAAGCGATTGCGCGCGCGGCCGCGCAAAGTGCCGAGCACGTACTCCGCGGCGAGCGCGTGCGCGGTATCGGGAGTAAGGCGCCGCACCTAGCGTCCTTCGCTCGCCGCCACGCCGGCGCGCATGAGGCAGTCCTTGAGCTTGAGCAGGCCGCGACGCACGTGGGTCTTCACCGTTCCCAATGGGCGGCGCAGGTGCTCGGCCAGTTCCGAGTGCGACAGGCCGTGGAAGAAGGCGAGCGCGATCGTCTGGCGCTGCTCGGCGTCGAGCTCTCCCAGGCAGCGCTGCAGGCTATGGGCTTCGGCGCGGTCCTGGGCCTCGCGCGCCGGAGAGGCGGCCTCGTCGGCGAGGTTCGCGGTGAGCTCCTCGTCGATGTCGGGCTCCTCGCGCGTGCGCCGGATGATGTCGAGGCTGCGGTTGCGCACGATCGCGGTCATCCACGTCATCGGCGCGCTTTTCGCCTGGGCGTAGTCCGATGCGTGGTTCCAGATGTTGACGAAACCGTCCTGCAACGCTTCCTCCGCGAGGGGCCTCTCACGGACTATACGCAGCGAGACGGCAAACAGTTTCGCTCCCGCGGCACGATAAAGCTCGGCGAATGCGCCGCGGTCGCCCAGCGCCGAGCGCGCGAGCAGCCCGGCGAGGCGCGCCTGCGCCGGATCGACGCTCACGGGCCGGTCCCCTCCCGGCCGGGATTCCAGGTGACCTCCGCTTCCCCCGCCGCCAGGTTGATGCTGCGCGCGGCGATGAACAACAGGTCGGAGAGGCGGTTCAGGTACTGGATGCTCAGCGCGGAGACTCCATCGCTGCGTCCCAGGGCGACGAGGGAGCGCTCGGCGCGCCGGCAGATGGCGCGCGCCAGGTGGCATGCGGCCGCCGCCCGCGTGCCGCCGGGCAGCACGAATTCCCGCAGCGGCGCCAGCGGTTCACGCAGCGTCTCGATGCGCTGCTCGAGCTCTTTCACGTGGGCGTCCCAAAGCGCCGAGCGCCCCGGGATGCAGATCTCGCCGCCCAGGTCGAAAAGGTCGTTCTGGATCCCGTGGAGCGTGGCGGCAACGCCTTCGGGAAGCGGCTCGGCGAGCACGGCTCCGATGGCGCAGTTCAACTCGTCGAGGTTGCCCATCACCTCGACGCGCAGCGTGTCCTTGCCGACGCGCGTGCCGTCGCCCAGCCCGGTGGTGCCGTCGTCACCGGTGCGGGTGACGATTTTCGTGAGGCGGTTTGCCATAGGTGAATTGTAGCCCGACCCTCTCCCCGGCCCTCTCCCAAGGCAGAGGGGGAACATCGCGTTCGCTGCTATCATGCGTTCGATCCCCGGCTAGAGCAGCTACGTGAAAACCAGCTTTTTGGATTTCGAGCAGCCGATCGCCGAGCTCGAGCAGAAGATCGAGGAGCTGCGATTCGTGCAGGACGACTCCGCGGTCGACATCTCGCAGGAGATCGAGCGGCTGTCGAAGAAGAGCCGCGACCTCACCAAGGACATCTACGCCAAGCTCTCCGCGTGGCAGATCTCCAAGGTCGCGCGCCATCCCCAGCGCCCCTACACGCTCGACTACGTCCAGGCGATCTGCACCGATTTCGAGGAGATGCACGGCGACCGGGCTTTCCGCGACGACGCCGCGATCATCGGCGGCTGGGCGCGTCTCGACGACGACACTGTGATGGTGATCGGCCATCAGCGTGGCCGCGACACCAAGGAGCAGCTGAAGCGCAACTTTGGCATGCCCCATCCCGAGGGCTATCGCAAGGCGCTTCGACTGATGAAGCTCGCCGAGAAATTCCACGTTCCCGTACTCACATTCATCGATACTCAGGGCGCCTGGGCCGGCCTTGGAGCCGAGGAGCGCGGCCAGTCCGAGGCAATCGCGCGCAACCTGTACGAGATGAGCCAATTGCAGGTTCCGATCATCGCGACGGTGATCGGCGAAGGCGGATCGGGCGGCGCCCTCGCCCTTGGGGTCGCCGACCGCGTGCTGATGATGGAGAACGCGGTCTACTCCGTGATCTCCGTCGAGGGATGCGCGGCGATCCTCTGGAAGGACGCGAAGAGCCCCGAGATGCGCGAGAAGGCCGCGACGGCGCTGCGCATTACCGCGCCGGAGCTGCTCGAGCTCAAGGTGATCGACGAGGTGGTTCCCGAGCCCAAGGGCGGAGCGCACGCCGACCATGAGGCCGCCGCACACGCGCTCCAGGTAACCGTGAACCGCCACCTGGAGGAGCTCCGCAAGATGCGACCTGAGAAGCTGGTTCGGCGTCGCCGGCAGAAGTTTCTCCGCCTCGGCGCGTGGACGGAGTAGCGCGTGGCGCACCTCGTCGAAGTCGCCTTCAAGGGCAACCGTAAGGAGTTCTTTCTCTGGGATTATCCCGATCCGC
>JBGOST010000073.1:0-7888 GCA_041476125.1 Usitatibacter sp.
AAGGACGGCGAATACAACTTCGGACGCTATTCGAATCCTGCCGTGGATGCGCTCATCGACCGCGCGCGCAACGAGCCGCTGGGAGAAAGGCGCACGCAGTTGTTCGCCGATGCGATGGCGCTGATGGATGAGGACTCGGCGTTCATCCCCACCGCGTATCGGCGCATCGTGTGGGCGATGCGCAAGAACGTGAAGACGCCGATCGCCCCGAACGACAGCCTCGACCTGCGGTTCGTGAACCTCGACTGATCAGCGCTTGCCGTAGTACTTCGCGAGGTACTCCGCGATGGGTGCGGCGTCCTCGGGCTTGATGGGCGCCTTGAACGCCTTGTTCATCTTCGTGACCACCGCCTCCCATCCCTTCGCATCGAGGAAGGGAGAATTGAGCGGAATGTAGTCGAGGCTGTGGCACGCGACGCAATTGGCGCGCACCTTGTCCACCCCCGGGCCGTCGATGAGCTTCACCTTCTCTTCCCCGGCAGCGACCGCGGTCGCCGCCAGCGCGCAGATCGTCATTGCGACAAGGCGAGCGGTCTTCATCACACCACCTCGAGACGGATGCGGGGAATCACGTTGTGGTGATAGCCCGCGGGGTTGAAGACGAGCTTCTCCGATTGCACGTCGCCGCGATTGTTGTAGGCCCTCACCATGACCACGGGCGCATCGCCCTCACCGACGCGGAACTTGTGCATGAAAGTGCGGAACGAATAGCGCCCCAGGTCCTTGCCGAGGAACGCCAGCATCCACGCATGGCCCCCGTCGGTCGACACCTCGACGTCGCGGATGCCGCGGCCGCCGTCCCATGCCACGCCCGCGACCTCCACCATCTGCCCGCGCTTCACGCGCTGGCCGTCGAAGATCGAGGTGACCAGCGAATTGACGACGATGTCGGTGATGGGTTGGTTGGCGGCGGTCTCCTGCGTCGGAAAGCGGTCGACCGTGGGGAAGAGGCCCGCGGGAATCCGGTAGGCGGGATTCATCCAGAATTCGGAGAACGGCTTGGAGCGGATGTCGATCGAGGTGAGGTGCTTCATCCAGTAAGTGCCGGTCCACCCGCCGACGACGAGCCGCGCGGGAAAGCCGTTCCAATGCGGCAGCGGCTTGCCGTTCATCTCGAAGGCGATGAGCGTGTTCTCGTCGAGCGCGCGCTGCACCGGAAGGCTCTTCACGAAGTCGGGCGTGCCCTGCATCGCGGGCCCGTCGGCGCCGTCGAAGGCGATCTCCACCGCGTTGTCGGCCACTCCCGCCTTCTGCAGCACGTCGCGAAGGCGAATTCCCGTCCAGCGCGCATTGCCCATCGCGCCCACGCCCCATTCCACGCCCTGCACATGGGGCTGGAACATGCCGCGGCGGTTCCCGGAGCATTGGCAGACCGCGATGAGATCCACCGGCGCGAACTCCTTGCGCAGCCGCGCGAGGTCGTATTCAAGCGCCTGGCGCGCCGCATCCCCGCCGATCTTCAGGCGCCACGTCTTCGCGTCGACCTGCGGAATGCTCGCGAGGTGATAGCGCACGAAGAAGGCGTCGTTGCGCGTGATCGGGTTGCGGAAGAAATCGATCGGCGTCTCGAAATTCGGCGGCCGGTAGCTGCGCTTGATGAGCGGCACCTTCCCGGAAAGCGCCTCGAGGCTGCCCTCCGCGACCGCGCCCTCGGGGAGCTCGGCCGGTTGCCAGAGCTTGGCGGCGGCGGGGAGGGAGGAAAGGCCGGCGAGGGCCGGCACGGAGAGGCCGGCCAGGAAACGACGACGCGCGTTCATGATCCCTCCTCGGGAATATCGGATTGCTCGACGAAATTATGCACCAGCTATACTCGGAAATCATGAAACTGCGAACGATTCTTCTGATGTGCGCGCTGGCCGTATCGGCCACCGTGCCGGCGAAGAACTTCCGCTGGGCCAGCCAGGGCGATGCGACGACGCTGGACCCGCACGCCCAGAACGAGACCTTCACCATCTCGATATTCAGCCAGGTGTACGAAACCCTCGTGGGCTACGACAAGGACGTGAAGTTGGCGCCGATGCTCGCGACATCGTGGAGGAATACGGGTCCGACCACCTGGGTCTTCCAGCTTCGGCAAAACGTGAAGTTCCACGACGGCAGCCCCTTCACCGCCGACGACGTCGTGTTCTCGTTCGAACGCGCGAAGCAGCCGGTCTCCCAGTACAAGCTGTACTCGAACCAGGTCGGCGTCGCGCGCAAGATCGACGATTACACGGTCGAGTTCAAGGCCGACGTCGCGAATCCGATCCTGCCGATGACGGCGGCGACGATCTACATCATGAGCAAGCGCTGGAGCGAGCAGAACAAGGTGCTGAAGCCCCAGGACTTCAAGAGCAAGGAAGAAACCTTCGCCTCGCGCAACGCCATGGGAACCGGCCCGTATCGCCTGATTTCGTACCAACCCGGGGTGAAAACCCGATTCACCAGGAATCCGGAGTGGTGGGGCATCAAGGCGGGCCTCTACGAAGGCAACGTCGACACGATCGACTATTACCCGATCGCGAATGCGTCGACGCGCATGGCGGCGCTGCGCTCGGGCGAGCTCGACTTCGTGCAGGATCCCTCCCTGCAGGATGTGTTGACGATGTCGCAGGATCCGACCGTCAAGGTCTGGGACGGCAACGAGTTTCGCGTCGTGATGATCGGCTTCGACCAGGAGCGCGATCAGTTGCTCTATTCGAGCGTGAAGGGGAAGAATCCCTTCAAGGATCGGCGCGTGAGGCTGGCGCTCTACCAGGCGATCGACGTGAACGCGCTCAAGAGCCAGGTGATGCGCGGACTCTCGATTCCCACGGGTATCCTGGGTTTCGCGCATCGGCGTCCAGGTGGTCCATCGCGCGAATAACTCGCTGCTGCCATACACGGTGAAGATGCCCTGAGGAGACCTAGCTCAGGTCGAGCCGCGTTCCCAATCCCGCGAAGCGATAGGACGAGCCAAACAAGCGTTGCAGAGTGTCGAACCCCGGCTCGCCGGTGCAGTGGCCGGGCGCAATCGCCGCGACGCCGAAGCCGTCGCGAAGGGAATGGGCGACGCGCTCGATCTCCGTCGGGGGCGAGAGCACCAGGTGAAGCCCACCGAAGATGCAGGCAACCGGCACCTCGGGGGCCGAGGCCGCGGCGAGGATCTTCTCGATGCCGGGGTGCGAGCAGCCCGCCACGATGACCTGCCGCGCGTTCGAGCGAAGGCTGAGAGACAGCTCCGGCATCTCTCGGGTGCCGGCGCGCTCTGAAATCGTGTGCACCGCGACGACGCCGGGTGCGATCTGCGTCGTTTCAGCGAGCGGCCGGAAGATGGCATTGCGCCAGGGTGTGCCGTGCCGGATCAGCTCGGGCGGGAAGCCGTCGAAATAGCGCATCTCGATCGGCAACGTCGGGCAGCGCGGATAGAAGGTCCCCGGGAGCGCGCTACCGAACACGCCATACGTTTCCTTCGGGACGAAGATGGGAACGCGCGGCGAGCATTCGAGCACGTATTCGAGGCCGGTCGTGTGGTCGCCGTGCCGGTGTGAGATGACGGCGAAATCGAGATGCGAGAGATCGACGCCGAGCGCCTCGACGTTCGAGCGGAATACCTCCGCATCGTTGCCGGTGTCGAAGAGGATCCTCAGGCCCTGGAACTCGACGAGCGCGGCGAAACCCCAGTCCTTGCGCAGCTGGGTGGCCGCGCCGAAGGAATCGTGCAGGATCGTGATCGCGTCGCGCGGCATGAATGTCAGCCTTCGGGAAGGGTCCGCAGAGCCGGTGTCGCCTGCTGCCATACACGGTGAAGATGCCCTGAGCGAGCTATGACGGCGCGCGCCATGGCCCCGCCCGTCTTGCCCCGAAGGAAATGTGCATCTATGACGCGCATCGTCATAGTTGATCTTGAGCTACCCATACCCTCTCCCCGGCCCTCTCCCAAGGGAGAGGGAGACCTTTAGGGTCCCGTCATCGGCTCCAGGCCCGTCTTCGCGATCGTGGGGTGCGCCGGATGTCGGGCTTGGGCTCGCCTTTGCGCACCGCCATCGCGATGCTCGAGATCATGACCTTGACCTCCGCCGCGAAGGTGGTGGAAGCGACGAAGAACGTCGCCGCGATCGTGAGTGAGAAATACCCGAAGGCGCGGATTGCTTTGTCCAAAAGCGACCTCGACTATTTCTTGCCCGGTTTGGGCTTTGGAGCGGCGGCCTGCGCCTTCTCGCCCCCTGCCTTGTAGCCGCCGATGGCTCCCTTGACGGGGCAGACCTTGAACACCGGACACTTCGGGCAACCGACGGCGATGGCGACCGGACAGATTTTCATGGGTCCCTCCCTGGGTGATGAGGCGCCAATGGTACGCCGGAGTCTACGGTCGCAAATCGCGACCTTGAACCGATCGTCAACGAGAGCGACCACGCGACGTTCTTTGATTTGAAGTCGGCTGACCGACACTGTCAGCCATACCTGCGTATGGCGCTATCGCCATATCGGAGGTATGCTTTCGATGGAGTTCGCGCGGTTCGAGTGGGATCCGGCCAAGAACATTGAAAACGTCGGCAAGCACGGCGTCTCCTTTGTCGAGGCGCAGCTCGCATTTGCAGACGAGAGATGCCTCATTGTGGAAGACTCGGAGCACAGCTCAAGCGAGCCGCGCTTCTACTGCATCGGTCGTGTCCAGAGAGGCATCCTGACGGTTCGGTTCACATGGCGCCTGGACGTCGTTCGCATCATTGGCGCCGGCTTCTGGAGAAAGGGAAAGGTCACCTATGAAAGAGAAAGTTCGCTATACCGATGAGCCTGTGCAATTTGGGCGGATCATCCCCAACTTCCTCCCGCCCCCAGAACGCCTCATTTTCAAGGAAGACGCGATCAAGGTCACGATTACCTTGAGCACGAAGAGCGTTTACTTCTTCAAGACGGAAGCGGCCAAGCGCGGCGTCCAGTACCAGCGCATGATCCGCCGGCTTCTCGATGCGTATGTCGAGGCCTTCGAGCCGTCCATCAGGGAGGCGGCGCAGGAATCGAAGCGAAATCGCGTCGAGCAGCCAGGGGCTGGCTATCGAAAGACCGGAAAGCGGCGCTAGCCGATTCCGAGAAACTCCTTGACCGCCGCGACCGTCCGCACCGGATCCTCTTCGTGCGGCACGTGCCCGAGATCGTCGAAGATCACGAGGCGGCTGTTCGCGATGAAGGTCTTGAAGCGGTGCGCGTTGCTCGGCGGGATCAGCCGGTCGCGGCCGCCCCAGAGGATGAGCGTGGGAACGGTGATTTCGTGGATGCGCGCGGAACCGGCGCCGCGGTCCATCTGCCGGAGGCGCTGGCCGAGCGCGCGGCGATTGCCTTCGCGCAGGGTGAGCTCGTAGTAGCGGTCGACGAGCGCCGGGGTGACCCGCGATGGGTCGCCGTAGACCTGGCGCACGCTGGACTCGACCAGTGAACGCGGCAACAGGAATTCCGTGAGTCGATTGAGCACCGGAATGCGCGCGATCGTGAAGCCGATGGGCACCGACTCCGGCTGGAAGTCATATCCCGCGGAGTCGACCAGGATCAACTTCTCGACGCGTGCCGGTGCCGCGAGGGCCATGCGCCACGCCACTTCCCCGCCGAGCGAATTGCCGGCGACGACGAAGCGCTGCACCTTGAGCTCGTCGAGAAACTCGAGCACGAGGCGTGCATAACCGGCCACGCTGTAGATTCCGTCGGCACTGGGTCCGGTGAGGCCGAAGCCCGGCAGGTCGAGGCTGATGACGCGGCGCGCGCCCTTGAGCGACCCGACCCAACCTTCCCAGGTGTGCAAGCTCGCCGAAGTGCCGTGGATCAACACGAGCGGCACGGGATCCTCTCGCGGTCCCTCGTCGCGGTAGTGAATGCGCTGGCCCTTGATCGTCATGAAGGCCGAAGGCGGCGGCGCCCAACGCGCGACGAGCGATTCGAGGGGGCGGTCGGGCGCATATCCCGTTGCCGCGACCAGCGCGGCTGCCGCAAGCAGGAGACCCGCGATGATGAGAAGGACGCGCCTCATGCGCCCATTCTGACCCTCTCCCCAACCCCGCGACGGGCGAGCTGCAGGCGGGCGATCGCGCCAAGGCCGCGAACCTGGTGATGCCGATGGCCGTGGGCCCGGATCGTCGCTTTCTCTACGCCGCGGTGCGGTCCAAGCCCTATGCGGTGATCACATACGCGATCGATGCCGGCACGGGCGCGCTGCGACAGGTGTCGGCGTCCCCGCTGGCGGAGAGCTTCCCTTTCATCTCGCTCGACAAGACCGGGCGCTACCTCTTCGGCGCGTCGTACGGCGGCCACATCGTGAGCGTGAATTCGGTCGGCCCCGACGGGCACGTTTCGGACGCGCCCTTGCAGGTGATCCCGATCGGCCGCAACGCACACTCGGCGCCTTCAGCGTCAACGAGGCCACCGGGGTGCTCACCTACCTGGGAAGCACGCCCACCGAGAAGCAGCCGCGAGGGTTCGCGATCGATCCCAAGGGAAAATACCTGGTCGTGTCCGGCGAGAAGTCCGCCACGATCTCGGTCTACGCGATCGATCCGGCGAGCGGCGTGTTACGGGCGGTGGGACAGTACCCGACCGGCAAGGGCTCCAACTGGGTCGAAATCATGAGCTTCGATTAAGCAAAAAAAAGGAGCGCTTGCGCGCTCCGATTGCCCTGATGGCCAGCTGCGCCGCCAGATAGGTCGTTACTTCTTGGGTGCGGCGGCGGCCTTCTTGTCGGCTGCCGCTTTCTCCTTCGCGGCCTTGGCTTCGGCGGCGGCCTTGGCCTTGGCGGCCTTGGCGTCGGCTTCGGCCTTGGCCCTGGCGGCCTTGGCGTCCTTCTCGGCCTTCTCGTTGGTCGCCTTGGCATCCTTCAGGCAGGCTTTGGCATCGGCGGCGGCCTTCTTCTTGCACTCGGCCTGCGCGGCCTTGTAGTCGGCCGCGTTCTTCTTCTTCGCCGCCGTGTATTCGGAGTCGGCTGCGCCGACGGCAAGCCCAAGGGCCAGCGTGAAGGCCCCTATGACCATCGCTGCGATTCGGTTGCTCATGTCCTCTCCAGGTTCAGGTATTTGTGGGGATTCCGCTGCGCAGATTACACCTTTGGCCGCGCCGTTGCAGGCAATGTCACATGCGTTTCTTCACCGCCTCCAGGAGCGGGGAGATGACGTCCATCGGCACCGGGAAGACGATGGTCGTAGCCTTGTCGCCCGCGATGTTCGAGAGCGTCTGCAGGTAGCGAAGCTGCATCGCCTCGGGCTGCTGCGAGAGCACCTGCGCCGCCTGCAGGAGTTTCTCCGAAGCCTGCAGCTCGCCCTCGGCGTGGATCACCTTGGCGCGCCTCTCGCGCTCGGCCTCGGCCTGCTTCGCGATCGCGCGCACCATCGACTCGTTCAGGTCCACGTGCTTGATCTCGACGATCGAGACCTTGATGCCCCAGGCGTCGGTCTGCGTGTCGAGCACCCGCTGGATATCGAGGTTGAGCTTCTCGCGCTCGGACAGCAACTCGTCAAGCGCATGCTTGCCTAGCACCGCGCGCAACGTCGTTTGCGCAAGCTGACTCGTCGCTTCCAGGAATTTCACGACCTGGATCACCGACTTGGCCGGGTCGACGATGCGAAAATACACGACCGCGTTGACCTTGACCGAGACGTTGTCGCGAGTGATCACATCCTGCGGCGGCACGTCCAGGACGACCGTGCGCAGATCCACGCGCACCATTTGCTGTACGACCGGAATGAGCAGGATCAGCCCCGGGCCCTTGACTCTCCAGAACCGGCCGAGCATGAACACGACGCCGCGTTCGTATTCGCGCAGGACGCGAAACGACGCGAGGATCACCAAGCCGATGATCAGGACGATGCCGCCGAAACCCAACCCGAATACCATGATCTGCCTCCTTAGAACCTCTAACACAATGAAGCGCGTGATGCGCTGGCACGAT
>JBGOST010000074.1:0-7834 GCA_041476125.1 Usitatibacter sp.
CGGGTCGAGCCGCATCAGCGCCTCGAGGAGGGTGGCGGTGACCATCTCGGCGTTGGCGGGATCGAGCCAGTAGTGCGGGTTGCCGCGCCCGTGCGCGTGGCCGTCGCCGGGACCGATGCCGCCGCTTCTCACGTCGAGAAGGGCCACGTCGGTCGAGGCGTCGATGTAGCCCGCGCCGCCGCGCTGCACCGCCGCGTTGCCCGATTGGACGAGCAGCCGGTCGAGCCACAGGTCGAAGTCGATGCCGACGCGCACGATCGCCTGCGCCTCGCGCACGCGTGCGAGGTCCTGCGGGCGCGGCTGGAAGCTCTCTGCGTCCTGCCCGGCGGGGATCAGGTGTGAGGCGGAGATGGCGTCACCGCCGACGGCGAGCGCGAGGGATTCGAGCTCGGCCGTCGTGGCGACGATCTTGAGCTGGGCAAAGGCCGTCGAAACGACCAATGCCCAGATGAGGAGAACTACTTGCGCCAGATGGATTTCGGGACCACGCAGTGGATGTTGCCTTCGCGGCCGCTCATGTCGCCGACGCGGCAATCCATCGCCACGCTCGCCAGGCCGTAGGCGTCGAGGCGCGCGACCCCCTTGCTCTCGAGCAGCTTGATCATCGCCATCGAAGCGCCGTCCATCGCCTTGTTGAGATCCGCGTCGCGGGCGGTCGTCACGTAGTACGCCGCCGTCTCCGCGCTGGGGCGCTCGGGGATTCCCGTCGTGGCCACGTTCTTCGGCGTGAGGCAGTGGATGCCCTTCTTGATGTTGACCACCTGCGAGACGCGGCAGTCGGAGACGTTGCCCATCGCGGCCGCAGCGGCATCGGGGGCGAGCTTGCGCTGCTCGCCGATGAACTTCAGCGTCTGCTGCAGCGCCTGGTTCCAGGCGAGGTTCAGGTCGCGGTCGAATCCCATCGTGATCCAGTGGCTCGGCGTCTCGATGCGGGGCATGTCGAGCTTCGTGCCCTTCAGCACGGTGAGCGTCACCGCCATTTCCTTGTACGCCGTCTCCACCGCGGTGAGGTTGATTTCGCCGTTGCCCTGCGCGGCGTGCGAGTCGCCGCTCCAGAAGAGCGCGCCCTTCACCCACACCGGCACGTAGAGGGAGGTGCCTTCGACGAAGTCGCGGATGTCGAGGTTGCCAGCGAATTCGCCGGGCGGAACGCTGCTGTAGCGTCCGGGCTCCGCGCGCGCCACTCCGGTCGTTCCCGGGAAGGGCTTGAGCGGAACGAAGATGCCGGGGAGGAACTCGGTCTCCATCTTGTCCATGTCGAGGTACATGTAGCGCACCTGGCCATCGGGATACTGTCCCGGGAACTGCCCGAACATCCCGGGCACGTTGAAATTCGTCGCGTACGCGCGCGGCACGATCTTCTGGATCGTCACCTTGAGCACGTCCCCGGGCTCGGCGCCGTTCACGTAGACGGGGCCGGTCAGCGTGTGCGGCCCGCGCCCCGGGAAGTCGGTGCGCATCTTCTTGATCTCCTCGATCGTCTTGCCGGGGACCACCTGGTTGTGCGAGTGCATCATCGTCTCGAGCACCACGGTGTCGCCGGAATCCACCTTGAGGACCGGCGCCTGCGCGTTGTCGAACCAGCCCCACTGCGTGGTCTCGAGCGTGGCGGGCAGAACGTGGACCTTGCCGGGGTACTTGCTGGTGTTGACGACCGCCTGCGCGAGCGCGGCGGGAGCGGCGAATGCGGCGAGCGCGAGCGCGACCGCGGTGCGAGATGTCTTCATCACGAGATTCTCCCCATGTGGACGAACGTGGCGCGAGTCACCATACTACGATTCATGAAAACCGGCATTGCGGTAGCCCTCGTACTTTCGACTTGCGCGCCGGCCTACGGCGCTCCCGGTGATCCGAATCCCCGCATCGCCGCCATCGTCGCCGAAATTTCCCCTGTCAGAATAGAAGCGAGGATTCGCAAGCTCGCTTCCTTCGGCACGCGCAATTCCCTTTCCGACCCGACGTCGGAAACGCGCGGCATCGGTGCGGCGCGGCGCTGGATCAAGGCCGAGCTCGATCGCTGCGCCGCAGATTCGGGCGGCCGCATGCAGGTCGCGTTCGACGAGCACCTGGTCACCACGGGCCCGCGCATTCCGAAGCCCACCAACATCGTGAACGTCGTGGCGACTCTCCCGGGCGAGCAGGCCGAGAGCCGCGATCGCATCTACGTGGTGAGCGGCCATTACGACTCGATGCCGTCGAGCCCCGTCGATCCCGAGAAGGACGCGCCCGGGTCCACCGACGACGCGTCCGGCACCGCGGTGTCCATGGAGCTCGCGTGCGTCATGTCGAAGCACCGCTTCGACGCGACCCTCGTCTTCATGACCGTGGCGGGCGAGGAGCAGGGGCTGCTGGGCGCCACCGGCTGGGCGAAGAACGCCAAGGAGAAGGGGCTCGACATCGCCGGCATGCTCACCAACGACATCGTCGGCAACACGCGCGGCGCCGACGGCACGGTGGTGCGCGGCCGCGTGCGCCTGTTCGCCGAGGGCGTGCCGCCGTCGACGACGTTGGCCCCGGAGATCGTGGCCATCCTGCGCACCGGGGGAGAGAACGACCTGCCCACGCGCCAGCTCGCGCGCTACGTGAAGGACGCGGCCGAGCGCCACGTGCCGGGAATGAAGGTGGACATCATCTGGCGGCGCGACCGGTATTTGCGCGGCGGAGATCACTTTCCGTTCCTCGACGCGGGCTACGCCGCGCTGCGCTTCACCGAGCCGATCGAAGACTGGCGCCACCAGCACCAGGACGTGCGTATGGTCGACGGCGTGCAGTACGGCGACCTGCCGGAGTTCGTCGATTTCGCGTTCGTGGCCGATGTCGCGCGCGTGAACGCCGCGGCGCTGGCGTCCCTGGCGCTCGGTCCCGCGACCCCCAGGGAAGTGGAGGTGGAGAACATCCGCCTCGAGAACGACACCACGCTGCGGTGGAAGGCGAACCCCGAGCCCGACATCGCGGGGTACCGCATCGTGTGGCGCGAGACGACCTCCGCATCCTGGCAACACGCGCGCGATGTGGGCAACGTCACGCGCGAGACGCTGGTTGGCATCTCCAAGGACAACTATCTGTTCGGCGTGCAGGCCTACGACCGCGCCGGCAACCTTTCCGTGGCGGCGTACCCGCGTCCCTATCGCCCGTTGCCGCCAATGCCGCCGCCCCGATAGTTGACATCGGCAACTAATCGGTTGATCATGGCAACATGAGCAATCGTGTTGCCGCGGCCCGCGCCCTTCTCGAGGAGCGCGTCGCCTCCGTGCGGCGATTCAACCGCTTCTACACGCGGCGCCTTGGCGTCCTCAACGAAGCGCTCCTCGGTAGCGCCTTCTCGCTTGCCGAGATGCGGGTTCTCTGGGAGTTGGCGAACAACGAGGGCATCTCGGCCACTTGGCTCGAGGACCAGCTCGGCATGGATCCCGGATACCTGAGCCGGGTCCTGCGCGGCTTCAAGGAGCGGGGCTTTCTCCAGGTGCGACCCGCGCCCCACGACCGCCGCATCCGCACGCTCGCGCTCACCGAGAGCGGCCGTCGGACCTTCAAGGTCATCGATATGCGCTCCCACGACGAGGTGCGCACCACCCTCGAGAAACTCACCGAACATGAACGGACCCGCCTCGCCGAATCGATGCGCGCCATCGTGGACGTGCTTGCCGGAAACAGCCCGGGCTCGTGGCCCTACGTGCTGCGCGCGCCGGTGGCGGGAGACTTCGGCTGGGTGATCGAGCGCCACGGGGCGCTGTATGCCCGGGAATACGGGTGGGATTCAACCTTCGAGGCGCTGGTCGCCGAAATCGTCTCAAAGTATCTGCGCGCGTACAACCCGCAGCGCGAGCAGGCGTGGATCGCCGAGCGCGAAGGCGAGCGCGTGGGGTGCGTCTTCCTCGTCGAGCGCTCCGAGCATGTCGCCCAGCTGCGGCTGCTCCTGGTCGAGCCGACGGCGCGCGGCCACGGTATCGGCTCGACCCTGGTGTCCCAGTGCATACGTTTTGCGCGCGATGCGCGGTACCGCAGGATGATGCTGTGGACCAACAGCGGCCTGCATGCCGCGCGGCACCTCTACGAGCGCACCGGCTTCAAGCGGGTAAAGCAGGAGAAGCACCACAGCTTCGGCCGCGACCTGGTCGGCCAGACGTTCTCCCTCTCCCTTGGGCAGTCGTTCTCCCTCTCCCTTGGGAGAGGGCCGGGGAGAGGGTCAAAGCACCGGTGACGTAAGCCTCGCGATCGACTCCAGCAAGACCGCCAGGCGCTCGCTGCGCCGGCGTGAGCGGAAGGGCCGCGAGGCCGCGCGGTCTTCCTCGAATCGATTGGCGAGCTTTTGGATGATCGCCTCGTCGTAGAAGGCCGCCGCGACTTCGAAGTTCAAGCGGAAGCTGCGGTTGTCGAGGTTCGCGGTGGAGATGATCCCCACCGTCTCGTCGATCACGATCGTCTTGGCGTGCAGCATCGGCGGCCCGTACTCGTAGACGCTGATGCCCGCCTTGCCGAGCGAATCGCAGTAGGTGTGCGAGGCGGCCGTGACGATCCTCGAGTCTCCGTGCCTGGGCACGATCACCTGCACGTCCACCCCGCGCAGCTCGGCGATGCGAAGCGCGCTCTCCAGCGGCTCGTCGGGAACCAGATAGGGTGTCTCGATCAGCACGCGCGTGCGCGCGGTGGAGAGCGCGGCGAGGAAGTAGGCGTGCATCGGGGCGTTGTTGTCGTCCGGGCCGCTGGAGAGGATCTGCATCGGCACGCCCTTGCCGACGCGCGCCGCGGGAAAATACTCTTCCGCGTTGTGGGCGGTGAGCTTGAAGGCCCCCTTCGAATAGTTCCAGTTCTCGAGGAAGAGGCGCTGCAGGCGGTACACCGGCTCGCCGTCGATGCGCACGTGCTGGTCGCGCCAGGCGTCCTTTCCCGAGCGCGTGGCGGTCGCGGGGTTGTGGAGATTGATGCCGCCGAGGAAGCCCGCGAGCCCGTCGCAGACCGCGATCTTGCGATGGGTGCGGAAGTTGCCGAAGGTGATGCGCAGGAAGCCCACCGGATTGAAGGGGAGGACCTCGCCGCCCGCCTCGCGCAGCGGCCGCCAGAAAGCGTCGGTCAGGTGCGATGAGCCCATAGCGTCGTAGAGCACCCGCACCTCGACGCCCCGTTGCGCCGCGGCGGTGAGCAGGTCGCGGAAGTACGTTCCGATGTCGTCCGGCTCCCAGATGTAGTACTCGAGGTGGATGTGGTGCTTCGACTCGAGGATTTTCTCCTCGAGCGCCCGCAGGGTCTCCTCGCCGTCGTCGAGGAGACGCACCGCGGAGGCGAACGTCGGCTCGCCTTGCTCGAGCTTGCGCCCCACCTGGGCCAGCGCCGCGGCATCGGGCGCGAGCTCGGGGAGGCCCGGCCCGTCCCCGGCCTGGCTGAGCTTGCGGTTGATCGAGCCGCGCGCGATTCCATAGCGGCGCCTGCGGCGTTTGAGGCGTCGCGGGCCGAACATCATGTAATAGACACCGGAGACAACCGGAATCGCGACGAAGGCGAAAATCCACGCGAGGGTCGCCGTGGGCGAGCGCCGCTCGAGGAGCAGCGTGGTGCACGCGACCAGGACCCACGCTACGTACGATCCAACGAATATGCCGAACCAGGGAAGCTCCATTCCTCCAGCATACTAAACCGCGGTGACGGTGGCCCCGCTGGCGCGCGCGATCTTCGCCCACTCGACCGGATGCCCGATGAGGTGGCCCTGCGCGCGGTCGCAGCCCAGGGAGGTCACCAGCCGCCGCTCCTCCTCGGTTTCGACGCCGGTCGCGATCACCGTGAGGCCGATGGAGCGCCCCAGGGTCGCGACCGCCTGCACGATCGCCGCGCAGTCGCGCTTGTTGGTGCACGCGCTCACGAGCGAGCGGTCGATCTTCACCGCGGTCACCGAGAAGCCGCGCACCAGTCCCAGCGACGAGTAGCCGGTGCCGAAGTTGTCGATGGCGATCTCGACGCCGACGGCCTGAAGCGAGCGAATCGCGCGGTCGGCCGCTTGCGTGTCGAACATGAGCGCGGTCTCGGGGATTTCGAGGCGCACCTTCCCGGGCGCGATGCCGTGCGTCTGCAGCGCCTTCTGCACGTCGTGCGCGAGTTCCTGGTGCTGCAGCTGGCGCCCGGAAATGTTGATCGAGAGCGTCAAGTCCATGCCCTGCTCCTGCCACGCCTTCAGGTCCTCGAGCGCGCGGTCGATCACCCAGTCGCCGATCGCGATGATGCTGCCGTTCTCCTCGGCGAGCGGCAGGAAGTCCAGGGGCATCACCACGTTGGTCGCCGGCTCCTTCCAGCGCAGCAGCGCCTCCACGCCCTTCAGCTTCCCGGTGGCGAGCTCGATCTCGGGCTGGTACTGGAGGAAGAATTCGTCGTTGTCGAGCGCGGAGCGCACGCGCTTCTCGAGCCCCGAGCGCTCGATGCTGATGCGGTTGAGGTCATCGGAGTAGAACTGGAAGTTGTTGCGGCCGCGCTCCTTGGCGAGGTACATCGCGGCATCGGCGTTCTTCACCAGCGTCTCGGGATCCTGGCCGTCCTCGGGGAAGCTCGCGATGCCGATGCTCCCGGAGATGTTGACCTCGCGCCACTCGAGGAGCACCGGCCGGTAGATGTACGAGAGCACCTTCTGCGCCACGATCATCACTTCCTCGGGGCCGACGTGATCCTCGATCAGCACCACGAATTCGTCCCCTCCCAGGCGCGCGACCAGGTCGCTCTGGCGCACCGCGCTGGCGCACCGCTCGGCCACCGCCTGCAGCAGCTGATCTCCCGCGGAGTGGCCGAGCGAGTCGTTCACTTCCTTGAAGCGGTCCAGGTCGAGGAAGAGCACCGAGAAGCGCCCCGAGCGGCGCCGCGCCTTGCGCACGGCGTGGTCGAGCGACTCCATGAACATCGAGCGGTTCGGCAGCCCGGTGAGCTGGTCGTGCATCGCCTTGCGCCGCATGTCGTCCTGCATGCGCTTGCGGTCGTCGATGTTGGCGAGCGCGGTGAGCAGGCCCGTCACGCCGCTGTAGCGAATCGGCTGCGCGGACATGAGCAGCCAGAACTGCCGCCCCTTGGTGTCCTTCAGGTGCACCTCGTAATCTCTCACCGAGCCCTGGCGCGAGAGCACCTCGGGCAGCGCCGAGCGCGCCTCCGGGTCGACGTGGAACTCCGAGAGCGTCTTGCCTTGCAGCGAGTCGACGTTCAAGGCGAATTGCTGCAGCGCGCGTTCGTTGGCGTAGAGGAGCTGCTGGTCGCCGGCGCGCAGGATGAGCAGCGGCAGCGGCGCGGATTCGATGAGGTGGCGCAGCTGCGCTTCGCTCTCGCGCAGCGTCTCCTGCAGCTTCTCGTTCTGCGCCACGAAGCGCTGCGAGATCATGATCCCGGCCACCAGCAGTGCTCCCGCGAGCAGCAGCATCCCGGCGAGGAGCAGTGTTTGCGCCGCGCGCTGCGCCTCGCCCAGCGAGGCGGAGATCGCCTCGGCGAGGAATCCCACCGTCGCATGCAGCTGCCCGATGCGGATCACCTGCCGCTCGCGGGCGGCCTGGTCGAGGAGGGTGTTGGCGTTGCGCAGCTCCTGCGCGATCGCCATCAGGCTTTCGATCTGCTGGTCGGCGCGCGCCCACAGGTCCACGGATTGCTGCACCGGCTCGAAATTCCTGAAGCGCCGGAAGAGCGTGATCATCGCGTCGACGTCCGCGGGGTGGTTGCGTCCCTTGAGGAAGCCCTCGCGCGCCGCGGCATAGTCGGGATCGGGCTTGGTGAGCTCGATGCGCGCCTGGCGATCCCCGCGCGGCACGGCGACGGCGCGCTCGTAGGCCTTGAAGTCGGCCTCGTTGCCGTCGAGGGCGTAGCGCGTAAGGTGGAA
>JBGOST010000075.1:0-7780 GCA_041476125.1 Usitatibacter sp.
ATCGCACCAGCGCCGAACGCGCCCGAGATCTCGCCCGCTGGCTTCACTTCTATAATCACGAGAGACCCCATGCCAGTCTCAACTACCTCCCACCATTCAGCCGACGGCCGTCAGCGTGTGTACAACGGTCGTAGAAATCACAAGTAGATCAGTCGGCCTCGACGGAGAACTTCGAGCGGCCCGAAGCCGGCCGCTCGATGCGGAACGTCCTCTTCACATCGAGCTCGTTTGTCTTGACCTCCGCGGGCAAAGGTCCGAAGGGCTCCGAAACCTTCACGAGCTTGGTGACAATTCCGTCGAGACGCGAATCCCCGGACGACTTCGTCACCTCCATGTTGTTGATGTATCCGCGGATCCCGATTGCGATGTTTACCTGGACGCGACCGTCGAATCCCTCCATGGCGGATTGTCCCTTGGTATTCGACAGGCGCTCGATCTTGGCCAGCGACTGCTCCACGTATTCCGCGGTCCCCATTTCCCGCGTGGGCTTCATTACCTCCGGCTTGCGGTTCAACGCCTGGACGTAGCGCACGACCGGCACGGCGATCACTATCGCGACCGCAATGATCGCGAAAATGATGATCGTGCGTTTCAACGCCTTGGCGGATCTGTGGCGGTCTTCCTCCTCCAACGTGTCCACGAGGTTGCGCACGCTTTCGAGGGCCTTCTTCTCGAGGGCGCGCTGCTTGTCGGTGTTGTCGCCATTCATGTGCCCGTTGCTCCTTCAACCGCCATCTCCACCACCACCGCCGCCGCTGTCCCCACCACTGCTGGAGGAGCTGTCGGAGCCGCCGTCTCCACCCGAGCTTCCGCCGCTCCCATCTCCAGAACTGGAGTTCTCTCTAGGAGGGAAGCCGAGGAGTAGCCCGACCGGCACCGCGAGCCACCACAAAGGCGATTCCCCCGTGGCGGTCGCGAAGAATCCGACGGCCGCGCCCACGCCCGCACCCACGCACGCGCGGACAAGACTGAAGGATTCCTTCGTCATGCCTTGTTCACTCCTTGACGACCTTCTCGATTCCCGCCGATGCGCACTTCGCATCGCCCTCCCCGCCGCCCGCGCTGCGCGGGGTACCGGAAACGCCCACGGCACCGACGACCTTGCCGGCGACGCGAATCGGCACGCCGCCGGCCGCGGTCGTGATGTTGGGAAGAAGCTGCGGGCCGATCGCGATGCCCTTGGCTTCCGCAGCGCGCTTGCCGTAGTCCGCGGAGGGCATGCGATAGGTGAGCGCGGTATAGGCCTTGCGCATGCTGTGCTCGGCGCTGTGCGGAGCCGCGCCATCGTCGCGCACCGCGGCCTTCACGCGGCCGGATTGATCGACCAGCGTGACGCTCACCTTCTGCCCTTCCTTTCTGCACGCCGCGAGCGCGCCGGCGACAATCTCCAGGGCTGCGTCCGCCGATAGCGTCGGTTCGTTCACGACGGCCTGGGCGAAGGCGTTTGCGCCCATGGCGACGCAAACGATCAAGGCTCGAGCGGCGGCTCCCGGTTTCATCGCATCTCCTCCTTCACGTCATGTTGGGCGGCCAGAGCCCGTGCATCATCGCCGGAATCCACAGGTTGCCGGAACGATGGTAGACGAGGCCGAAGAATAGCCCGATGCCGAAAACGGCGGCCAGACCGCCCCATTGAACGCCCGTGCCTCCGCCCAGGTAGTCGAGGTGCAGCGGCCCGAAGGTGAAGACGACGTTTGCGACGAGCAGCCCGGCGATCGCTCCGAAGCGGCGCGTGAGCTCGGTCTGCAGCCAGCCGCGGTATAGGAACTCCTGCACCATTCCCCAGATAAGGCCGGTCAGGACCGAGAACAACAGGAGTCCGGCGACGCCGTGCTGCTCAAGCAAAGCTCGCAGATGAGTGCGAAACAGAAACGCGAACGCCGCTGCGGCCAGCGGAACGACCTGGAAGAAATAGAGCCGCTCGCGCCGCGTCCAATCCGCCCACCGGCGCAACCCGATTTCGGCCATCGGCAAGCGCACGAAGAACCGCTGCGCCGCGGCAAATGCCGCAAGCAAGGCAACGACGAAACCCAGGTTTGCCGCAGGCGATCCCCGCGTGCCCGCCACGGCAGAGAAATAGCGAAGAGCAAGGAACAGGCCGACGGCCACGGCGACGAACGCCACCAACATGCGCATGCCCGCCACGTCCGCGTATTTCGGCGCCACAGGCCGCTCAAACATCAGCGCATGCGCGCGCAGCGATTCGGCAATCACGCTGAATCCGGGCGATCGCGCGCCACCATCGCGATGTATTCCGGCAAGCTGCCGTTGGCCGGCGGCTTGACCATCACGCGCAGCGTACAAACGCGCTTGCCGATTTCCACTCCCTGGCGCTTGCGAACCTCGACGTAGCCCGCCTTCGCCCAAAAGCGCTCCGCCCGCGCGTTTCCCTCGACGACGCCAAGGCGCAACCAGCGCGCGCCATTGCTGCGCATCCAGGACTCGAGGTGGCCATAGAGGATGCTCGCGGTGCCGCGGCCGCGCAACGAGGTGGCGACGATGAAGAGCCCGACGTGCCAGATGCCTTGCACGAAAAGGTTCACGGTCACGCTCGCCATTCCGACCATCGAATGCTCGTCGTCCACGAATGCGAGCAGCAACCGTTTCTCGAACGGCCAGCCGGCAGGAGGCAGGGACTCGAATTCTTCCTGGGCTTCGTTCGGCCGCGGCGCCTGCCCGCCCACGGCCAGGTGATATTCCGGATTGCGCTCGAAAAAACGCTGCAGCGCCGGAATGTCTCGCGTATCCATCTCGAATGCGCGAAACGAGCCGGCGGTGAAGAGCGGCCTCCCATCGAAGCGATGGATGCCTACGGGCGCAGGCTCTTCGGGGCTTTTCGAGTCCATGCCTGCTCCAGGAGCTGGGTCACCACCTTCGGCCTTGCCCTGGCAAGCGAGACGCGCACGCCGACGACCTTTGCGCCCCAGCGCAGCTTGAAGCGGTGAACTTGTTCGATCTTCACGCCTGATTGCGCAGCGGTGGCTCAGCCCTTGTACGCCCCGACGCCGCATCGGAGCATCAGCGGACGACCAATTGCCACGCGATCATTGCCTGGGCGACGAAGCCCGCGGCAAACGCGAGCGTGCGAACCCAGGGAAGCGCCAGCGTGTAGGCCAGCAGGTGGGCGACCCGCGCCCAGAAATACAACGAGGCGGCCAGCACCGTTGTGCCATTGCTGATTCCAACCGCGTTTGCCACGAGGACCAAGGTGGCGAAGATCACCAGGTTCTCGACGGCGTTCGCATGCGCGGCTTTCATCCGCCGCGCCCAAGGCGACTGCGGCTTCGGGCTCTCGGGATATCCCACGGTGTCGGCAAGGCCCCACACCGCGATTCGGTCGACAACGTAGGGAATCCAGATGAGCGCGGTGAGGATCGTGGTGCAGACCAGGTACAGCAGTTCCGGTTTCATCATCCCTCCTCCAGGAAAGTCGACGTGCGGATTCTAGTCCTCGGGGAGCGCAATTGACATCCGCCTCCGAGGCTCCGTTATTGACGATGTCAGGCACTCTCTCGCTCTGCGCTCGCCCGCCCAAAGGTCACCGCCGCGCGCACTTCAGGCGGCGCTGCGCGCATGAGATTCATTACATAGCCGAGACTATCCATGTCGCCTTGATAGAGGCGATCGACCTCCGCGGTTTCAGCCGGATGTTGCAGGAACATTGATTCCTCCTTTCGTGAGCGCGCTCATTCGTCGAAGCTATCCGCCTCGGCCTCCAGGTACGCGCGCTTGATGTTTCTTCCGATGACGTACGCGCGCTCCAGCTTTTCCCATGCCGACAGGTCGAGCGACTTGCGGATCTCGCCCTCACTCTTGCCGCCGCGGAAACCCTCCTTGACGCGCGAATAGAAGCCGGACATCGCGCCGCGCAGTGCAGTGACGTCGCGGCGAGTCATGAGATCCCCGTGTCCCGGCACGAAATGCGCGACGTCCAGCGCCTGTATCTCGTCGAGCGTTCGGATCCAGTTCTTCGCGAAACCATCCTGCAACGTCGGGACGATCCTGCTGACGAGCACATCGCCCGCAACCAGCACCTTGTCGTCAGGAAGGTAAACCATGAGATCGCCGATCGTGTGCGATCCTCGCGGCACCCAGAATACGACTCGCACGCCGTGGATGAATGTCTCCGTCCGCGCGCCCTCGCGGTAGGTGACCTCGGCGGCGATCAGCTTCGTTCCCGGGAGCTTGTGTCCGATATCGTGCTCCATCATCCCGAGCCACTCGGAACCGGTCTCGAGAACCATCTTGCGGCACATCTCGGAGCTGATGAAGGTGGCCCCCTCGAACGCCGCATTTCCCAGATAGTGGTCGCCGTGGTGGTGCGTATTCACCACGTGCGTGACCGGTTTGTCCGTGATTCGGCGCACCGCCTTCGCGATGTGCCTGCCCACCTCGCGCGAGCCGCCGGAGTCGACGAGAATCACCCCTTTGTCGCCCACGATGAGCGTCGAATTGATCATGTAGCCCTGGTTGAAGCGGTTCGCGTGCTGGATCGGCCCCAGGAGGACGTACACGCGCTCGTTGATCTTGACGGCCCGGGGTTCCGGTAGCGTCTGTCCATACGCCGCCGCGCCAAGAGCTGCGAGGACGATCAGAACGCTGAGTCGTCCAAGCGCGTTCTTAACTCGCATTCTGGTTCGCGCGCCTCATGGCCTGCGACACCGCGCCGCCAAATGGCGGCTGCTCGAGAATATCGGCGCTCGAGAACGTTCCCGCGACAATCCCCTCGGCCACCCCGACTCCGATGCTCGCCCAGGAAGGATCCTTGGCCGCGACGTTGCGCAACGCCTGCTCACATGACGCAGCGCGCTCCGCCCCTGAACTTGCGGCGACGAATACCGCGATGAATGTGCCGGGATTCAGGAACCACCACCCATTGGTCTCGACGTCATTGAGCGCGTCGCGGATGGCATAACCCTGATCCGGGCTCACCCCGTCAGCTACATGCGCACAGACGACGATGCAGGCTTCCTCGCGGGCGCGTCCCTTCGCGCCGGCGGACAACGGCTTCATTTCGCCGGTTCTTTTTCGCTGTCCACCTCATACATCCAGCCGCCCGAAGTCGGGTGCCGGGAAAGGGTAAGGTGCACCGATTGCCCGGGGCGCGCATCTCCAGGCCGCGAAACCTTGGCCTGGATCTGTTTTCCGTTCGACAGGACGACATTCGCGATCTGCTCCGATCCTCCCGAGGGGATTGGCACGGCGCTCACGGATCTCACGATTCCGAAAGTGTCTGAAAGGGCTCCGCCGGACATCTCCATTGCCACGACGGCTACCAGGAATATCAGGCCCGCTACAACCAACGCGCTAACGGCTTTCATCGGGAAGGCCTCCACACGCCATGACACGCAGGATTCTCGAACTTAGTCGCCCATTTCTACGCCGAGGCGCCCATGAACGTCAACGTAACCCCGGGCATACTGTCGTAGAATTCCGACCCTGGTCACCCCCTCAAACCCAACGAGCACGCGGATGCCCCAGGAGACATATGTCGCGACCAAGGTCTGGGACTTGCCCGTTCGCCTTTTCCACTGGGCGATCGTCGTGTTGCTCGTCTTCCAGCTCGTAAGCGGCCAGATCGGCGGCAACCTGATGCCATGGCACGGCTACTCGGGTTACGCGATGCTGGTGCTGGTCGTCTTTCGCATTCTCTGGGGCTTCGCCGGCAGCACGCACGCGCGCTTCGCGAGCTTTCTCGCCGGCCCCGGGGCGACCTTTCGTTTCGCGAAACGGCTGTTCTCGCGCGAGGCGGTACCGCAGGTCGGCCACAACCCGCTCGGCGGCTGGATGGTGATCGCGTTGGTCTTGTCGCTCGCGCTGCAGGCGGCCTCGGGCCTGTTCGCGAACGACGGCGCTGCCTTCGAGGGTCCTCTCGCGGCGCTCGTGTCGTTCGAGGTTTCGACGAACCTGTCGCACTTTCACCGCTGGAATCTCAAGGTCCTGCTCGTGCTCGCGGGCCTGCACATCGCGGGCGTGCTCTTTCACTGGATCGTGAAGAACGATAATCTCATCGGCGCGATGTTCACCGGGGTGAAGCGAGTGCCGGAGGCCGCCGTGCGCGAGCGGCGCGAGGGCCTGCGCGACTCCCCTCCCCGGAGGGTGGCTTCGCGGGAGAACGCGTCTGCCTATTTCGCCAGCCCATGGCGGGCGCTGGGCTTGTTTGTGGTGGCGCTCGCTGCCGTTTACGCGGTCGTTCACTGAGCAATCACCTGATCCAAGTGTGATCCAGTTCATAGGAGTAACCTGCGATGGCGCGTAATTAGTGGGAGGCAGATAACAGGGATATTGCGCAAGGGCGCATGGTTCTCGAAGTGGTGGAGTAAAGGGGCGCACAAATGAAATGGTGGCTGCGAGGCAGGCCCTCGGCCGCGCGCGTATGCGCGCCGTTGCTGCTATTGGCCATCGGTTTCTTCCCGCTCCAAGCGGCGCTGGCGATCCCGCCGGAGGCCAAGTATGCCGGCGAGAAGACCTGCATCAAGTGCCACGACGTGGAGGCCAAGCACTTCGGCCATACCCTGCACGCCAAGGCCTTCCGGCAAAACCCGAAGAACGAGCTCGAAGGGCGCGTCTGCGAGGCCTGCCACGGTCCCGGCTCGCTGCACGCGCAGCGCGGCAGCGAAAAGAACCGCGACTACCTGATCGGCTTTACGCGGGAGTGGGGAACGCCGGTGGAGCAGCAGAATTCCATGTGCCTCACCTGCCACAAGGGGGGGCAGCGCCTGCACTGGCCGGGATCGGCCCACGACACCAACAAGCTTGCATGCTCCGACTGCCACAACGCGATGGCGCGCTTCTCCGCCAGCGGCCTGCTGCGCAGCCCGAGCATTTCCGAGACCTGCCAGAGCTGCCACGGGCAGCAGCGCGCCGAGTTCCGCAAGCGCTCGCACATGCCGGTGCCCGAAGGCAAGATGAGCTGCGACGACTGCCACAGCCCGCACGGCTCGCCGACCAAGCCCCTGATGAAGGCGGACAGCGTGAACGAGGTCTGCTATTCCTGCCACGCCGAGAAGCGCGGCCCGATGCTCTGGGAGCACGCCCCGGTGCGGGAGAGCTGCCTCAACTGCCACGAGGCGCACGGCTCCAACCACGACAAGCTGCTGGTCGCGGCACGCCCATACATGTGCCAGCAGTGCCACACCTCGCCCGCGCTACATGCAGGGCAGTTCTTCCGTGGAGACCAGACTGCGCAGTCCCAGCTTAGAGGCGGCACGCAGAGCCCGCGCATGATCGGCCGCACCTGCCAGAACTGTCACAGCCAGATCCACGGCAGCAACCATCCTTCCGGCGCAAGGTTCCAGCGATGAGCCTGCGATCCGTGAGATTCCATGCGCACGTGCACACCGCCGCCCTCTTGGCGGGCGTGGGGCTCGCCCTCTCGGCAGCCGTGGGGCCGGCCCTTGCGGACCCCGGCGTTGGCGCCACGCCGGGCAATGCGCTCAATCCGGCGCCTGTCAACCCGTCGACTGCAGGCCGGTGGATGGACGAGGAAGGGCTGGGGACGCGCATTCCCGCCGCACGGACGCCGACCGGCCAGTTCTACAACATCCCGCTCGATCCGGGCGAGGAAACCGAGACGAAGAAGGGCGAATGGAAGACCTCGAGCTACTTCGAATTGGGCGGGCTGCGCGTGAGCGGGGACGATCGCAGCCAGGGATTCCGAAACTACAAGGATTTGAGGACCGGCCCGTACGTCAATAACTTCGGCGTGCTGGGCGAGAAGCAGGATGAGGCGCGCTTCTTCGAAGCCGTCGGCGGCGGCCTCGGCATGCAGGACCCGTTC
>JBGOST010000076.1:0-7756 GCA_041476125.1 Usitatibacter sp.
CTCCATCGAGGAAAACCTCGCCATGGGCGCCTATGCGCGCAGCGACGCCGCGGGGGTCGCGAGCGACGTCGAGCGCGCCTTCACGCTCTTTCCGCGCCTGAAGGAGCGCAGGCGCCAGACCGCGGGGACGCTTTCCGGGGGCGAGCAACAGATGCTCGCCATTGCCCGCGCGCTCATGAGCCGGCCGCGGCTGTTGCTCCTCGACGAGCCCAGCATGGGGCTCGCCCCGCTCATGGTGGAGAAGATCTTCGAAGTGGTGCGCGCCATCGCCGCCGAGGGCGTGACCCTGCTGCTGGTGGAGCAAAATGCGCGCCTGGCCTTGGAAGTGAGCCACCGGGGGTACGTGCTCGAGGGCGGCCTCGCGACCATCTCGGGCGAGGCGCGAGCGCTCCTGCACGACCCGCGCATCCGCGAGGCCTACCTGGGCGAGTAGCCGCGACGGCTACAGTTGAAAAACCCGAAGTGACGCGCGTCACTGTTTCCCTGCCGACTTACCCGCAGAATGGGTGTGCCCGGTCCTGTTGCGGCGAGGATTCAAAGAACCTATTCAACCATGGTCCAGAGCCGAACCCTTCGCGTCGCCCTCATGGCGGCCTCCGCCGCCATTCTCCTCGGCACCCTGATCTTCCTCTTCGCGAAGACCGCGGGGATCGACTTCAAGAACGATTCGCACGCGCTCGCCCTGCTACGCGACATGAAGGACCTGGATACGCGCTGGGACGTCGATGCCCTTCGCACCGTGGGCCAGTTCGCCCCGGCCTCCGCGGCCTCCCCGGATCGCGGCCGCCTCATCGCGCGCAGCCTGCGCGACCTGGAGCGTGAAGGGGCCCGCAGCGACTTCTCCGCGCAAGTGAAGGGATTGCACGCGGGCCTCGCCGAGAAAGACGCGGCGTTCCAGCGGCTTCGCGACGCGCACGTGCTCTCGCTCAACGCCGACGGCAGGCTCGACGAGGCGATGCGCCGCCTGGTCCAGCTCGCCACCGCCCGCTCCGCCACGCGCCGCAGCCCGCCGTACCTGGCCTCGCTCGCCGAGCATCTGAGAGGCGACCTGCAGCGCCCCGACATCGACACGTTCCCAGCGCGCGCGCCCGCCCTCGAACGGCGTATCGCCGCGCTGCGCCTCGAGGCCGCGGCGATCGACCCCACGCTCGCCGAGGCCGCCAGCGAAGGGGAGGCCGCGGCCCGCGCCTTCCTCGAGGCGCGCAACGCCGAGGCGCTCGCGTGGCGCAGGTTCTCGTTCCTCACGCTCGGCTCGCGTATCGAGCTCGCCGCGCGATCGTATTCGAAGGCGATCGAGGACACTCTCGACGACAAGGACCGCTGGCGTGTCTATCTCTTCTACTATGCGGCCGCGCTGCTCATCGGCGTGGGCTACCTCACCTCGCGCGTGGCGAGCACGCAGCGCCAGCTGCGCGAAGCCAACGAGGAGCTCGAGAAGAGGGTCTCGGAGCGCACGCGCGACCTCTCCCAGACGTTGAAGCGCCTCAAGGAATCCGAGGCGCAGCTGGTGCAGACGGAGAAGATGTCCTCGCTCGGCCAGATGGTCGCGGGCGTCGCGCACGAGATCAACACCCCGCTTTCCTATGTGAAGAACAGTGTCGCGACCGCGCGCGAGCGCATGCCCGAGCTGCGCGAAGCGATGGCGCAAGCCGAGCGGCTGCTCGACATCCTGAGAACCGGGTCCCCCGATTCCGTGCAGCTGCAGCGCGCCTTCGAGGTGCTCGAGATGAGCCTCGCCAAGCTGCACCGCGAGAACGCGCTCGAGGACCTCGATTCGCTCGCCCACGACGGCCTGCACGGCATCGAGCAGATCGCCGAGCTGGTGACGAACCTGCGCAACTTCTCGCGACTGGACCGCAGCCGCGTCGCGAGCTTCAACGTGAACGAGGGCGTGAAGACCACGCTGCTCATCGCCAAGCCGAACCTGCGCAGGATCGAGATCGAGAAGCACCTGGGCGAGGTCGCCTCGATCACGTGCTCGCCTTCCCAGATCAACCAGGTATTGCTCAACATCCTCAGCAACGCCGCGCAGGCGATCGACAAGCCGCACGGCCGCATCAACGTGACCACCCGCCCCGAGGGATCGAAGTCGGTGGCGATCGAGATCGAGGACAACGGGCGCGGCATCACGCGCGACGTGCTGCCGAAGATCTTCGATCCGTTCTTCACCACCAAGGAAGCCGGCAAGGGAACGGGCCTCGGGCTTTCGATCGCCTACAAGATCGTGTCGCAGCACGGCGGGCGCATCGACGTGCACTCGATTCCCGGCGAAGGAACGACCGTGATCGTCACGCTGCCCATCGAGCCGCCGCCCGAGCTCGCGGCGGGCATCGAGGAGAAGGCGGCCGCCGCATGAGCGAGACCCGGCATATCGGCAAGTACGAGATCCAGGCGCTCCTCGGCAAGAGCAGCGCCGCCTCGGTGTATCGCGGCGCCGATGGAGCGCGCGCCGTGGCGCTCAAGGTCGTGAACCGCAGCGCCATCGAGCCCGCGATCCTCGCCCGTTTGCGCGACGCCACCGGATCGCTCGGGCGCGTGCGGCACCCCGGCATCGTGCCCTTCATCGAGCTCATCGAAGGCGGCAATGCGTCGTGCTTCGTTTTCGAGCTCGCCGAGGGCGAGACGCTCGCGGCGCGCATGAAAAGGGCGCCGCCCGACCTGAAGCAAACCTGGGAGATCGCGCGCCAGCTGCTCGAAGCTCTCGAGGCGGCGCACGCGCGGGGGATCTTCCACGGCGACCTCAAGCCCGCCAACGTCTTCCTCGACGCGCAGGACCGGATCTACATCACCGATTTCGGGATGGGCGCGCTGGCCGACGCCGGCGCGCCCCACTACATGGCGCCGGAGCAGTTCAGCGAGGACAAGGGCACGATCCGCACCGACCTGTACCAGGTGGGCGCCATCGTCTATCACCTCGTCACCGGCAAGCTGCCGTTCACCGGCACGCGCGAGGAAATCGTCCACCGCGTCCTGCAGGACCGGCCCACCGATCCGTCGTCGTGCACCGCGAAGATCGCGTGGCAGCTCGACTGGGTGATCCAGAGGGCGCTCGCCAAGGATCCGATGCATCGCTTCGGGTCGGCGCGCGAATTCATGGACGGGTTGCGCCTCGGGCTGCAGGACTCTATCGGCTCGCCCCTCGCGGTGCCCACCCCCGCGCTCGCCACCGCGCCAAAAGCCGTTGCAGCGCCCGCACCCGCCGTCGCGCCCGCCCCGGCCCTCGTGCCCAAGGCCGCTGCCGAGCCCGCACCGGCTCCCGAAATGATGCTCGCGCAAACCGCGCGGCTCATCTCCAAACCCGCCGCGCCGGCCACCCCGGAGAAGGCGCCCGACACGAACGGCAAGACGCGGGTGCTCTTCGTCGATGACGACGAGCGCATCCTGAACGCGCTGCGCGCGCTCTTCCGCCAGCAATACCACGTGTTCACGGCCGAGAACGCCGCCGTCGCGCTGGACATCGTGCGGCACTCGGCGATCCAGGTCGTGGTGAGCGACCAGCGCATGCCCGGCACGACGGGAGTGGAGCTGCTGCGCGAGATCCGCAAAACCGCGCCGCAGACGGTGCGGCTGCTCCTCACCGGATACTCCGACCTCGCCGCGGTGATGGGCTCGGTCAACGAGGGCGAAGTGTTCCGCTTCGTGAAGAAGCCCTGGGACAACGACGAGATTCGCGCCACGCTCGCGCAAGCCGCGGCACTCGTGGCGAAGCTCTCTCCCGACGCCCCGCGCGTTGCGAGCGCGCCGCGAAGCGCCGGATCGCTGCTGGTCATCGAGCCGGGCCAATCCCTCGCCAAGGGGCTCGAGCGACTGCTCGCCGGCGCGGCCCGCGTCGAGGTGGCCGCCACGGTTGCGGAGGCCGCGAAGATCCTGCAGCAGCGCCACGCCATCGCGGCGATCGTCGCCGACCTCGCCGCCGGCAAGGACGACCTCGTGAAGCTCTTCAAGGCGCTGAAGGAAAAGCGCCCCGAGATCCTTTCGATCCTCGTCTCGAAGGAGCCCGACGCCGAGCTCGTCGCCGAGCTCATCAACCAGGCGCAGATCTACCGCTTCCTCGCCAAGCCGGTGAACCCGCGCGAATTGAGAATGCACGTGAGCGCGGCGCTGCGCCGCTACGCGCTCTTCAAGCAAACGGTCAAGATGAAGGAGTCAGGCCTCGCCGCGAGCCTCGGCGGCAATCCCGAACGCCTTGTCACGCGAAGCGCCTAGCCACTTCTCGAGCTCGTCGGCGGGCATCGGCCGGGCGAAGTAGAAGCCCTGCGCGAAGTCGCAGCCGAAGCGGCGCAGCTCCGCGAGCTCATGGTCGGTCTCCACGCCCTCGGCCACCACGGTGAGCCCGAGGTTGTGGCCCAGCTCGATGGTCGAGCGCACGATCGCCGCGTTGCTGCGGTCGGCCTCCATGCCGCTCACGAACGCGCGGTCGATCTTCAGCTCCGATACCGCGAGCTGCTTGATGTACGCGAGCGAAGAGTAGCCGGTGCCGTAGTCGTCGATCGAGGTCGCGATGCCCAGCTCGCGCAGCTTGCGCAGCGTCGATTGCGCGCTGCGTGGATCCTCCATCAGCGCGCTCTCCGTGATCTCCAGGCTGAGCATGCCCGCCGGGAGCTTCGCCGCCTGGAGCGCCGTGGAGAGGAACTGCACCAACGCGTCTTCCTGCTGCAGGTCGCGCGCCGAGACGTTCACGCACATGCGGATGTGCAGCCCCGCCTTTTCCCAAGCGCCGCACTGCTCGATGGCGCGGGCCAGGACCCAGCGCGTGATCTCGCCGCTATAGCCGGTGTGCTCGGCGAAGGGACTGAATGCCGAAGGCTCGATGAAGCCGCGTTGCGGGTGGCTCCACCGCACCAGCGCCTCGACTGAAGTCATGCGGCCCTCGCCGAGGCTCATCTTCGGCTGGTAGTGCAGCACCAGCTCGCCGGCCTCGACGGCGCGCCGCAATTCGCCCAGCAGCGTGAGGAATTCCTGGCGCCGCTCGTCGTGGGTCGGGTCGTAGATGGAATACCCGGACTTCGTCCGCTTCGCCTCGTACATCGCGACGTCGGCCGCGCGCAGCAGCGAGGCCGCATCCTCGCCGTGCTCGGGAAAGCGCGCCATGCCGATGCTGGCCGTGATGTCCATCGGCTGCCCGTCGATCACGAGCGGGGTCTCGAGCGCCTTCAGGATCTTCTGCGCGACCACCTTCGGCGCGTGCTCGGCTCCTCCGGTGGCGAGCAGCACGCCGAACTCGTCGCCGCCCAGGCGCGCGACGATGTCGGAATCGCGCAACACGTGGCGCACGCGCGAGGCCACTTCGCGAAGCGCCTGGTCGCCCACCGGGTGCCCGAGAGTGTCGTTGATGGTCTTGAAGCGGTCCATGTCGAAGAGCAGCACCGCGAGCGGGGCCGAGGCGCGCTTCGCGGTGCGCACCGCCTGGTCGAGCTGCTCGTTGAACATGGCGCGGTTCGGAAGCGCGGTGAGCCCGTCCTCGTAGGCGAGCCGCAGTATCTCGCGCTCGCGACTCACGATGCCGTCGAGCATGTGGTTGAAGCTCACCGCGAGCTGCCCGATCTCGTCGTGGTGCTCGACATCGACGTGGCGCGCGTAGTCGCCTTGCTGCACGCGGCGCGCGGCCTCGGCGAGGCGGTGCACGGGGCGCGTGATGCTGCGCGCGATGAGCAGGCTGCCCGCTACGAGGAAGGCCAGGCCGGCGAGGGTGAGCCAGAAGAAAGACGTGCTGATGCGGCGAAACGGAGACAGGCTTTCCTTCAGCTGTTTCTGCAGCACGGCGACCACGCGCTTGTCGGGCCGCGACTCGAGGGAAGCCAGGCGTGTCTCGTAATCCTCGCCGGCGATTTCGATCTCGTCGCGCACGCCCTCGATCTCGCTGCCCGAGAACGCCGCGAGAAGCGCGGGACGCAGGCTCACGGGAAGGGTGGAGGCGTGCAGCTGCCAGTTTCCCGTTCCCATGCGGCTCGCGAAAGAAACGTCGAGGCCGGTGAGCTGCTGCAGCTCCTTGGCCACGCCGTCGTTGACCTCGAACGCGAGGCCCACCCACGCGATCGGGTCGGGCGCGAGCACGGGCACGACGACGAGCTGGTAGAGGCTCGTGCCGCGCACGACCACCGAGGAGGCCTTTCCCTCGGCGCGGGCGATGTTGATGATCTCCGGATAGGCGAACGGCTTGCCGGCCCGGGCGTTGTCGAGCGTGTCGGCGCGTACGACATTCTCAAGTGAAGCAAGGGTCATCACGTCCGCGCCCACTCTTGCGCCGTGGTTGCGCAGCACCGAGAGGATGGTGCCGATGTCGTTGGTGGCGATCGCCTGGCGGAAGGCGAAGTCGGCCGAGAGGATTCCGGCGCCCTGCTCGAGCCGCGCCTGGTTCTGCTTGAGCAGCTGGCGGAAGACCCGCTCGCCCTGCTCCAGCTGCTGGTCGATCGTCTGGCGCGCGATTTGCGAGTTCGCCTGGATCACCAGGAAGGCGCCCAGCCCCTGCACCAGCACCAGGAGGGCCACGAAGAAGATCACGATCCGCGCCCGCAGGCTGGAGAGGTTCGCGAACGGCTTGCGAGTCTCGGGAGCCGCGCTCATCAGTATTTCAACCGGTCGAGCGGCGGCTTGTACCTCGCCTTGCGCGGCAGCACGTCGACGGCGAATGCGACCGTGGGCGTGGCGAAAGGCTCGAGCACGAGGCTGCGCGCATCGGCTGCGGCGCTCTGGCGCGGATGCCAGGCACGCAACTCATAGGTTCCCGAGGGAATGTCGCGCAGCTGCGCGATGCCGTCTGCGTTCGTCTTAGCGAAATACGGCGTGGAGACGACCAGGACGTAGCCGACCATCCAGTCGTGGATGTTGCAACCGATGTTCACCACCCCGGGCTTGTCGAACACGATCTCGCCGGGAGATTTGCCGGTATAGAGCTTGATCTCGAAAGTCCTGGCGGGCGAGAACGAATAGACATGGTGCAGGATCGTATCGCGATTCGGAAAGCTGACAGCCGTCCCCGTCTGGACCACGCTTACGTAAGGGACGAATTCGCGATCGATCTGCTCGATGGCCGCCCGCGCGGACCGCGCTTCGCTGGGGCCCGTGGCCGGCATCGCGTAGACCACCGCATCGGCCACCGGTTTGCGCGCCGCGTCGCGGACCTGGGCTTGCACCGATGCCGCGGGGGCGCCGCCCGGTGCGGCGAGCGCAAGCGCGAGGATGAGCGTGAGCGCAAGTCTGGACATCGTGGGCGAGCTGGCGGAGACTGCGGCGAGGCCGGAGTTTGGGTGCTGTATTCTAGACGCGGAGCCTTCGGTGCGCGCATTCCTTCGGAAACGTAACGGCCTGTTCGCGGTGGGAGCGCTCGTCGCGGCCCTTGCCGCAGACTCCGCGAGCGCCGCGGATCCGGATGCATCCTTCAGCATCGCCGACTCGCTCGCGCACGGGCGCTTCACGCTCGAGCTTCGGCCGCGCTACAACCGCATCGAGGAAAGCAACTATCCCGAGCTCGCGCGCGGCGGCACGGTGCGCGCGCTCGCAGGATGGCGCTCGGCCCCCTATCACGGCTTGCGGTTGACGATCGAGGCGATCCACACGGACCACATCGGCCGCCAGAGCTTCAACGACAACTCGGCGCTGCGCGTGTCGTCGCCATTCCCGCTGCTCCCGGATCCGACATACAGCGGCGTGAACCGGGCCCATGTCGAGTACACCGGCATCGAGAGCCTGCGGCTGCGCCTCGGGCGCCAGGTCGTTCACCTCGACAACCAGCGCTGGGTGAGCGACAACGACTTTC
>JBGOST010000077.1:0-7754 GCA_041476125.1 Usitatibacter sp.
AGATCAAGAGAGCCATCGACGGCGGCTCGCGGCGCTATGCCGAGCTCGAGGAGGCGGCGGTGGCCGATCTCACCGCCGCCGGCTGGCGCGTGGACTACGTCGTTTTGCGCAACCAATCGGAGCTCACGCCGCCCGGGGCCAGGGACGGCGACCTCGTGGCGCTGGGCGCGGCGTGGATGGGCAAGACACGCCTCATAGACAACATCGAGATTCCCAGCCGGCCCGCGGCCTAGGCGTCGATCGCGAAGGAGCCCGCATGAAGAAGCCGCTTCCCCTCGAAGGCATTCGCGTCATCGAGTTCTCGCACATGGTGATGGGCCCGACGGCGGGGCTGGTGCTCGCCGACCTGGGGGCCGAGGTGATCAAGGTCGAGCCCGAAGGCAAGGGAGACCCGACGCGCTACCTGAAGAGCACCGGCGCGGGATTCTTCGCCGCCTTCAGCCGCAACAAGAAGAGCGTCACCCTCGACGTGGCTTGCGAGGAAGGCATCGGCGCGGCGAAGAAGCTCATCGGGACCGCCGACGTGTTCCTCGAGAATTTCCGCCCCGGCGCGCTCGAGGCCAAGGGGCTCGGCTACGCGGCATTGTCGAAACTGAATCCGCGCCTCGTCTACTGCTCGCTCAAGGGCTTCCTCACCGGGCCCTACGAAAAGCGCACCGCGCTGGACGAAGTGGTGCAGATGATGAGCGGGCTCGCCTACATGACGGGGCCGGTGGGCAAGCCGCTGCGCGCGGGAGCCCCGGTGAACGACATGATGGGCGGCATGTTCGGCGCCATCGCCATTCTCGCCGCACTGCGCGAGCGCGACATGACCGGCAAGGGCCAGTACGTGCAGAGCGGGCTCTTCGAGAACGCCGCTTGGCTCGTCTCCACGCACATGATGCAGCAGGTGGTGAGCGGCAGGCAGCCCGAGCCGATGTCCGCCGGCAAGCGCGCCTGGGGGGTGTACGACAGCTTCGATTCCGCCGACGGCGCGCGCATCTTCATCGGCGTGGTGACCGAGCGGCAGTGGGAGATCTTCACGAAAGCGCTGGGCGAGCCTGAATTGATGGATCCCGCCTACGCCACCAACAACCAGCGCTCGCTCGCGCGCGAGACGCTCATCCCGCTCGTCGACAAGCTGCTCAAGAAGCACTCCATCGCGCAGCTGGAGAAGATCTGCGGGGAGGGCGGCCTTCCCTTCGCGCGCATCCGGACGCCGTCGGACCTGTTCGACGATCCGCACCTCAACGCCGGGGGAATGATCGACCTCACGCTGCCCGACGGCACGGCGACCCGCATCCCGGCTCTTCCGATCCAGTTCGGCGCCGAGCGCCTGGCGCTGCGCACGCCGCTGCCCATGGCCGGCGAGCACAACGAAGAGATCCTGGCGCCGCTGGGCATCAAGTCCTCCGCCACGACCCACTAGAGGAGAAAGCGATGATTCGAGGTGCGAGCCATTCAATCGCTGCCGGCGCATTCGCGGCCACGTCAATTGCTGCCGGCGCGATCGCGCTCGCCGCGTTCCTTCCCGCCGCGGGAGTCGCCCAGGAGACCTGGCCCGCGAAGCCCATCAAGCTGATCGTGCCATTCCCGCCCGCCGGGGGCACCGACGTGCTCTCGCGGGCGCTCGCCGAGAAGATCAGCGCGGCGACGAAATGGGTCATCGTGATCGAGAACCGCCCCGGCGCGGGCGGCAACATCGGCCTCGATGCGGCCGCCAAGTCGCCGCCGGACGGATACAGCATCGCCATGGGGCAGACGGCGAACCTCGCGGTGAACCCGGCGCTGTACGCGGCGATGCCCTTCGATCCGCTCACGGATTTCGCCCCCATCGCGCTCGTCTCCACGCAGCCGCTGATCCTCGTGGTCTCGACGAACTCGCCTTACAAGACCGTGAAGGATCTTGTCGACGCAGGCAAGGCGAAACCCGGCCAGCTCAACATGGGCTCGCCCGGCAACGGAACCATCGGACATGTCGGCGGCGAGCTCTTCCAGCGCCGCGCGGGAGTGAAGTTCGCGCACATCCCGTACAAGGGCGCCGGAGCGGTGGTCACCGACCTCATGGGCGGCAGCGTCGATCTCTATTTCGCCAACACGCAGTCCGTGGATTCGCTCGTGAGGGCGGGCCGGTTGCGCGCGCTTGCGGTCACGTCTCCCAAGCGCCTGAAGAACATGCCCAACGTGCCCACGCTCGCCGAGTCGGGCTACGCGGGCTTCGAGGCCTCGACGTGGAGCGGTCTCGTCGCGCCCAGGGGAACGCCGCAGCCGATCATCGACCGGCTCAACGCCGAGGTCGCGAAGGCGCTCGCCAATCCCGAGCTCATCGCCAAGCTCGAATCCGACGGCAGCGAGCCGCTCGGCGGAAGCCCCAGGCGCTTCGCGGATTTCATCAAGGCGGAGCACGCGAAGTGGGGCGCGGTCATCAAGGAGGCGGGGATCAAGCTCGATTGACTTAGAATCACGAGCATGTGGAACCTCGATTTCTCCCCGCCGCAGGTGATCGAGGCGCGAGTCTTCACGCGCCTTCCCGCCTCCATGCGCAACAAGCGCCGCAGCGAATGGTGCGACGCCAACAAGCCCGGGCACGAGATCGACAGCTTCCTCGAGGGTCCTTCGTTCGACCGCGCGGGCAACCTCTATCTCACCGACATTCCGTTCGGCCGCATCTTCCGCGTCTCGCCCAGGGGCGATTGGGACATCGTCGCCGAGTACGACGGCTGGCCCAACGGCATCGCGATCCATCGCGACGGCAAGCTGTGGATCACCGACTACCGCCGCGGGCTGCTGCGGATGGACCCCAAGGGCGGAAAGCCGATGGCGGTCCTCGGGCATCGCAACAGCGAGTCGTTCAAGGGGCTGAACGACCTCACGTTCGACGCCGACGGCCGCTGCTATTTCACCGACCAGGGCCAGACGGGAATGCAGGACCCGACGGGACGCGTCTACCGGTTTTCTCCCCATGCCGTGGGAGAAGGCCGCCTCGATGTCGTCGTCGGCGCAATCCCGAGCCCCAATGGCGTCGCGCTCGATGCGCAGGGCAAGGCGCTCTACATCGCGGTGACGCGCGCCAACGCGGTGTGGCGCGGCCCGCTGCTCGCCGACCGCTCGGTCTCCAAGCTCGGCGTCTTCCGCACCTTCTTCGGCACGAGCGGCCCCGATGGCATGGCGGTGGACGTCGAGAATCGCATCGTCGTCGCGCACGCGAGCCTGGGCGGCGCGTTCGTGTGCAACGCGAGGGGCGAAGTCACGCACTTCATCAAGAGCCCCGCGGGCTCGACCGTGACCAACGTCGCGTATCGCCCCGGCACCTCGAAGCTCGTGATGACCGAATCGGAGACCGGCAGCGTCCTCGAAGCCGATCTGCCGTCACCCGGCGCGCCGCTCTACTCCCACGCCTGAAAACCGGGGACGAAAACCGGGGACAGACCCCAATTTTCCACCTGCCGGAAAATTGGGGTCTGTCCCCGGTTTTATTGCGGCTGGATCCCCGCGTCCTTCACCACCTTCACCCAACGCAGGTTCTCGGCGCGCATGAAGGTGCCGAACTCCGCCGGTGACATGAGCCGGATCTCGGCGCCTTCGTCGATGAGGCGCTGCCTGATGGCCGGATCGTTCACGACGGCGCTTACCGCCGCGTTGATCTTCTGAACGATTTCCTGCGGCATGCCCTTCGGTCCGATGACTCCGCTCCAGGTGCCGACGTCGAAGTCGGCGATTCCCAGCTCCGCCATCGTGGGAACCTCGGGAACGGCGGGGTTGCGCTCCTTCGATGCGAGCGCGATCGCGCGCACCTTGCCGCCGCGAATCTGCGGCACCACGGCCGGAAGCGTTGCGAAATTGACCTGTGCTTCTCCGGACATGATCGCCATCACCGAGGGCGAGCCGCCCTTGTAGGGCACGTGGGTGATGTTGGCGCCGAGCGCACGCACCAGCAGCTCGCCCGAGAGGTGCCCGGGCGAACCGACGCCGGAGGAGGAGTAGAACGTCGGCGTCTTCGCGGCGAGCTCCTTCAATTCGGCGGGATTGCGAAACGTCGTCTGCGGCGAGCCGATCAGGATCATCGGATACGAGCACACCAGCGCGATCGCGGTGAAATCGTTGATGGGGTGGAATTTCTGCGTCTTGTAGAGTCCCGGGTTGATGGCGTGCAACGCCACCGTCGACATCATCAGCGTGTAGCCGTCGGCCGGCGCCTGCAGCATCAGCTCCGCCGCGAAATCCCCCGCGCCGCCCGGCTTGTTCTCGATCACGATCGGCTGCCCGAGGCGCTCCGAGAGCTTGGGCGAAATGAGGCGCGCGACGACATCGGTCGAGCCGCCGGGCGCGTAGCCGATGAACATCTTGATCGGTTTCTCGGGCCACGCGGCGATTGAGGGCGCGGCTGCGAGCGCAAGCAGAACGGCTATAAGGCGCAACATCGTCATTTCCCCTTGAACACGGGCTTGCGTTTTTCCATGAATGCCTTGCGGCCCTCGGCGTAATCATCGCTCTCGAAGCAGTCGAGGATGAGCTTCTTCGCGAGTTCCATGTCGGCGTCCTCCTTCTTCAGCACGTCGCGGATGATGCGCTTGCCGGCCTTGATGGTGAGCGGCGCGCCGGTGGTGATCGCCGTGGTGTATTCGGCGAGGAGCGCCTCGAGGCCGTCGGGCTCGGCGACGCGGTTGATGAGGCCGATGCGAAGCGCCTCGGCGGCGTCGAGGCGGCGCGCGGTGAAGAAGATGTCCTTGGCGTGGCCGGGGCCGACGAGGTCGGTGAGGTTCTTCATCGCCGAATAGCGGTATCCCAGCCCCAGGCGCGTGGCGGGAATCGAGAATACCGAGTTCGACGAGGCGATGCGGATGTCGCAGCTGATCGCGACGTTCACGCCGCCGCCGATGCAGTAGCCGCGGATGCAGGCGACGGTCGGCTTGCCGAATTCATGAATCCCCTGCAGCGCGGCCTCCGCCATCGATTCGTAGCGGGTCACCGCTTGCTTGGCCGAGCGCAGGTCCTCGAACTGCGAGATGTCCGCGCCGGAGATGAAACTCCTGCCGCCCTCGCCCGAGAGCACCACCATGCGCACGTTGTCGTCCTTCTCCGCCTTGTCGAGGAGCGGCGGCACCGCTTCCCACATGTCCACCGAGAGGGCGTTGTGCTTCTGCGGATTGTTGAAGCGGATGTGGAGCACCGCGCCGTCGAGCCAAGTTTTCACGCGCTCGGTGGTCGAGACGTAGCTCATGTCGTTCATCAGAAAACTCCCGCGGCTTTCATTTGCTTCAGTGCGTCGGGATCGTAGCCGATTTCGGCCAGGATCTCCTCGGAATGCTCGCCGCGCTTCGGAGCGGCGCGCGCGATGGCGGAAGGGGTGCGTGTGAGGGTGACGGGCTGGCCCATGAGGACCTGCTCGCCGAAGTGCTTCGAGGTGACCTTCTTCAGCATGCCGAGGTGCTTCACCTGCGGCTCCTCGAAGACTTCTTTGAGATTATTGATGCGCCCGCACGCGACCCCTTCGCGGTTGAGCTTCTCGATCCAGTGGTCGCTCGTGTTCGCGGCGAGGCGCTTCTCGATCTCGGCATTGAGCCAGTCGCGATGCACCGAGCGGGCACTCTTGGTCTTCGAGCGATCGTCCTCGATCCACTCGGGCGCGCCCATCGCCTCGGCGAAGCGTTCCCAGATCTTGCCGCCGAACACCGCGATGTTGATGTAGCCGTCCTTCGTCCTGTAGACGCCGGTCGGGATGCTCGTCGGGTGGAAGTTGCCCGCTTGTCCGGGGATCTCGCCGTCGATCGTCCAGCGCGAGGTCTGGAAATCCATCATGTAGATCTGCGCCTCGAGGAGCGAGGTGTGCAGCCATTGCCCCTTGCCCGAGGCCTCGCGTTCGAGAAGCGCCACGGTGACGCCGTAGGCGGCGAAGATTCCCGCGCACAGGTCGGCGATCGGCAGCCCCACGCGCAAAGGACCCTGCCCGGGCAGTCCCGTGACCGACATGAGGCCGCCCATGCCTTGCGCGATCTGGTCGAAGCCGGGGCGCTTCGCGTACGGGCCGGTCTGCCCGAAGCCCGAGATGCTCGCGTAGACCAGGCGCGGATTCACTTTCGAGAGCGCGTCGTAGTCGATGCCGAGCCGCGTCTTCACGTCGGGCCGGAAATTCTCGATCAGCACGTCGGCGGTGGCGACGAGCTTCTTCAGCGCCTCGATCCCCGCGGGCTCCTTCAAGTTCAGCGTGATCGAGCGCTTGTTGCGATGCGTGTACTGGTAGTCCGAGCCTTCCTGGCCGCCCAGCGTGTCGTCGCCCCGCATGTGCTCGGGCATTTGCACCTGGATCACGTCGGCGCCCCAATCGGCGAGCTGGCGCGCGGCGGTCGGTCCGGCGCGCACCTGGGTCATGTCGACCACACGGAAACGCGCGAGGGCCTGTGAGGCGGGTAGATGCGGCATGGCGTAAGCGTACTATGGCCGTCCGAAGGGAGGGGGCCATGAAATACAAAACACTTGCAATCGCAGCGGCGTCCTTGCTCCTCTGTCTTGCATGCGACGCCAAGACGCTTCGCTGGTCGTCCCAGGGCGACATCTCGACCCAGGATCCGCACGCCAACAACGAGAGCTTCAACAACAACCAATGCCAGCAGGTCTACGAGCTGCTCACGGCGCGCGACAAGGGCTACAAGATCGTTCCCTGGCTCGCGACCTCGTGGAAGAACACCTCGCCCACGACGTGGGTCGTCACGCTGCGCAAGGACGTGAAGTTCCAGGACGGCGCGCCCTTCACCGCGGACGACGTCGTGTTCTCCTACGACCGGGCCCGCGTCTCCGACAGCACTTTTAAGCTCTACGCGAACCAGGCGGGGATCGCCCGCAAGATTGACGACCATACCGTCGAATTCACGACGCCAGTGCCGAACCCGATCATGCACGAGTCGCTGAACATCATCGCGATCATGAGCAAGTCGTGGGCGGAGAAGAATAATTCGTTGAGGCCTCAGGACTTCCGCGCCAAGGAGGAAACGTACGCCTCGCGCAACGCCATGGGTACCGGGCCCTACATATTGGTTTCCTACGAGCCCGGCGTGAAGACCACCTACCGGAAGAATCCCAACTGGTGGGGCATCAAGGAAGGGCATTTCGACGGCAACGTCGACATCGTCGAATACCGTCCCGTTGCCAACGCCGCGACGCGCATGGCGGCGCTGCGCTCGGGCGAGCTCGATTTCGTGCTCGATCCGCCCGTGCAGGACGTCCCGAAGCTGCGCGAGGAGAAGACGCTCAAGGTCTGGGAAGGCCAGGAGAATCGCGTGATCTTCTTCGGCTTCGACCAGCATCGGCCCGAGCTGCTCTACAGCAACGTGAAAGGGAAGAACCCGTTCATGGACGTGCGGGTGAGGAAAGCGCTGTACCAGGCGATCGACGTCCAGGCGATCAAGAGCCAGGTGATGCGCGGGCTCTCAGTACCGACCGCAATCACCTATCCGGATCCCGTCAACGGCGGCGTGAACATGGCCCTCGACAAGCGGCTGCCCTACGATCCGGCGGCGGCGAGGAAGCTGCTGGCGCAGGCCGGCTACCCGAACGGGTTCACCTTCACGCTGCACTGTCCCAACGACCGCTACATCAACGACGAGAAGATCTGCGTCGCGGTTTCGGCGATGTGGGCGAAGGTCGGTGTGAACGCCAAGGTCGACACCATGCCGCGGGCGCAGTACTTCCAGAAGATGGGCAAGCTCGACACCAGCGCTTACCTGCTGGGATGGGGCGGCGGCTCGCCCGACCCGATCTTCATGCTGAAGCCCGTGCTC
>JBGOST010000078.1:0-7702 GCA_041476125.1 Usitatibacter sp.
CCACCGCGCGGGCTGCCAGCGACAGGGCGAGCTCGGCGTGCTGCTCGACCAGCACGATCGCCATGGTTCCCGCGGCTGCGAGCGCGCGCAGCACGGCCGAGAGCTCCTGCACCACAATGGGGGCCAAGCCCTCCATCGGCTCGTCGAGCAGCAGCAGGCGCGGGTTGGTGACGAGCGCGCGGGCGATGGCGAGCATCTGCTGCTCGCCTCCCGAGAGCTGGCCGCCGCGATGACTTCCGCGCTCGGCAAGCCGCGGGAAGAGCCCGTGGACTTTGTCGATCGTCCACGCGCCGGGCCGCGCGACCGAGGTGAGGTGCTCGGTCACCGTGAGCGAGCGCCACATGCCGCGCTCCTGCGGAACCCAACCGATGCCGGCCTGCGCCCGGGCGTGCGACGCAACGCCCGAAATCTCCCGGCCTTCCCAACGGATCGACCCGCGATGAAAACGCGTGAGGCCCATCACGGTCGTGAGCAATGTGGTCTTGCCCACGCCGTTGCGGCCGAGGAGGGTCACGCATTCGCCGTGCGCGACGCGCAGCGAGGCATCGTCCACGACGACCGACTCGCCGTAGCCGGCGCTCACCCCGTCAAGCGCGAGCAGGTCGGTCATGGCGTTTCGTCGCCCAGGTAGACGGCCTTCACGCGCGCGTCACGGGCGATCTCCTCGGGGGTGCCTTCGGTAAGGACCGAGCCGCCCACCAGAACGGTGATGCGCTCGGCGAAGCGGAACACGAGCCCCATGTCGTGCTCGATGAAGAGGATCGTCACGTCGGCGGGCAGTGCGGCGATGACGCCGAGCACTTCGACGCTCTCGGCGGAGGGGATTCCGGCGGCGGGCTCGTCGAGCAGCAGGATCGAGGGGCGCGTGGCGAGCGCCAGCGCGATCTCCACCAGCCGCTGGTGCCCATAGGGCAGCTCGGTGGTGCGGGTTGCGGCGTGGGGCTCGAGCTTGAGGGTCGCGAGAAGCGAGCGCGCCTCGTCGTTCTCTTCGCGATAGCTCGAAACGGGCCGCATCCAGCGCCCGGCGAGCCCCTTGCGCTCGAGCACGGCGAGCACCACCGACTCCAGGACCGTAAGACCCGGGAAGAGCGTGTTGATCTGGTAAGTGCGCGCGAGGCCGCGCTTCACGCGGCGGTCCTGTGGAAGCGCGGTCACGCGCTCCTCGCCGAGGAACACTTCGCCCGCGCTGGGCGGGAGCACTCCGGTAAGCACGTTGATGAGCGTGGTCTTGCCCGCGCCGTTGGGCCCGATGAGCGCGTGACGCGCCCCGCGCTCGAGCGACAGGCTTACGCCGTTCAACGCGACGAGCGCGCCGAACTTCCTGGTGAGGCCGCTGGTGCGAAGCGCGGCGGTCATGGGCTTTTCCGCCTCGCAGCCCGCCGCGCGAGCCTGTCGACCGCGCCGAGGATCCCGCCGCGCGCGAAGAACACGAACGCGACGAGCAGGAGGCCGAGCCAGAACTGCCAGTAGACGGGGTTGATGCCCGACAGGTAGTCCTGCGCGATCATGAACACCACGGTGCCGATGATCGCGCCGTAGAGCCGCCCCGTGCCGCCGAGCACCAGCATGATGAGCAGGTCCGCCGAGCGCTCGAACCCGAGCGTGTCGAGACCCACGAACTGTGTCGTCTGCGCGAGGAGCGCGCCCGCCAGCCCCGCCACCGCGGCGCCGACGGTGAACGCCGTCACGAGGCGCCTTCGCACCGGCGCGCCGATGGCGGGCATTCGATTCGCGTTCTCCCGGATGCCGCGCAGCGAGAGCCCGAAGGGCGAGCTCGTGAGGCGCTTGAGGAACAGGAAGAGGATGAAGAGCACGACGAGGCTGTAGACGAAGGCGGTCCGGCCGCCGAGATCGAAGGAGAACAAGCCAAGGAGCTTCCACATCGTCACCCCCGACAGCCCGTCGACGCCGCCGGTGATGAACGCCGCGCGATTCGCCGCCTCGTAGAGGAGGAATCCGATGCCGAGCGTCACCATCAGGCGCGCGAGATTCTCGCCGCGCACCACGAGGAAGCTCGTGACGAACCCCCCGAGCGCCGCGACCGCGCCTCCGGCGAGAAGCCCGCTCAGGGGCTCGCCCCATCCGTGCACCGCCAGCAGCCCGGCGGTGTACGCGCCGAGGCCGAAGAACGCCGCGTGGCCGAGCGAAACGATGCCTGCGTAGCCGAGGATGAGATCGAGGGAGAGCGCGAAGAGCGCGACGATGAGGATCTGGCTGCCGAGGACGAGATAGCCCGGAAGGACGAAGAACGCGGCCACGGGAACCAGCCAGAAGACGATCTCTACGGGATGCCACGTGCTCCCCCTGCCTTGCTCGGACGAGGCAGAGCCCCCAAGGGGGGAGAGGGTCGGAGCCGTCATCTCCTTCTCCCGTAAAGCCCCGCGGGAAACGCGATGAGGAGCACCACCATCAGGGCGTAGATCACGAACGCGCCGACCTGGGGCACGTAGTACTTGCCGGCGACGTCGAAGACGCCGAGAAGCAACGCGGCCACGAGCGGGCCCTTGATCGATCCGGCCCCGCCGACCACCACCACGAGGAGGAAATACACCATGAACTTGAGGGGGAAGGACGCGTCGAGCCCGAGCACCTCGATGCCGAGCGCCCCGCCGAGGCCCGCGAGGCCCGAGCCCAGCGCGAACGCCACGCTGAACACGCGATCGACGTTGATGCCGAGCCCGCGCGCGGTCTGTGCGTCGTCGACCGCCGCGCGCACCTGGGCGCCGAACCGGGTGCGCGCGACGAGCAGCCCCAGCAGCGCGGTGAGTGCGGCCACCGCCGCGATGAGGAAGATCCGGTAGACCCCGAAGTCCGCCCCCGCGAAATGCAATTGCCCGCGAAGGAACTCGGGCAGCCGCATGGGTTGCTGCGACGGCCCGAAATACCACGTGGCGCCGGCGATCGACATGAACGTGAGGCCGATCGTGAACAGCACCTGGTCCAGCGGATCGGCGCGGTAGAGGCGGCGGTAGAGCAGCCGCTCCAGCACGGCGCCGATGAACGCCGTCACCGCGAAGGCCATCGGCAGCGCGGCGAGAAAGGGAATTCCGAAGCGCGTCATCGCCACCACGCACACATAGCCGCCCGCCATCGCGAAGGCGCCGTGCGCGAGGTTGACGAAATTCATGAGCCCCATGGTGACGGAGAGGCCCAGGCTCACGAGGAAGAGGAGGCTCCCGTAGGCGATGCCGTCGAAGAGGACGCCGATCGCCTGCGCCATGAATGGCCTCCTAGGCCGATGCGCGCGCGGGCGCGCGGGCGGCGGCAGGCGCCACCTGCGTGATCGACATCTCCTTCAGCGCCTCACCCACCGCGGAGGCGACGTTGCGCATCTCGTTGGCGTCGATGGCGCCGATGCAGCCCACGCGGAACGTCTCGACCTGCGTGAGCTTGCCGGGGTAGAGGATGTAGCCGCGAGAGCGCACCTTCTCGTAGAACGACTTGAAGGTGTAGTTCGCATCCCCCGGCGCGTGGAACGTGACGATGATCGGCCCTTGAATGCTGCGCGGCAGGAAGCTCCGGAAGCCGAGCGCGGCCATGGATTCGATGAGCGTCTCGCAGTTCCTGCGGTAGCGCGCCCCGCGCGCCGCGGTGCCGCCCTCGGCCTTGAACTGGTCGAGCGCCGAGCGAAAGGCGGCCACCACGTGGGTGGGGGGCGTGAAGCGCCACTGGGTCGTCTTCTGCATGTAGGTCCACTGGTCGTGCAGGTCCATCGCGAGCGAGTGCGAATTCCCCTGGCACTTCTCGAGGATCTCCTGGCGCGCGATCACGAATCCCATCCCGGGCGCGCCCTCGATGCACTTGCCCGACGCGGCGACGATGGCGTCGAAGGGATGCTTGGACGCGTCGATCTCGATCGCGCCGAAGGAGCTCATCGCGTCGACGATGAGGCCCTTGCCGTGGCGCGCGCAGGCCGCGGCGATCTCGGGCAGCGGGTTGAGGATCCCGGTGCTGGTCTCGCAATGCACCTGCGCCACGTGCGTGATCGCGGGGTCCCGGGCGAACGCCTCCTCGATCATGGCCGGCGTGGCCTGCGCGTCCTCGGCGAGGTCGATCGCGGCGTGCGCGCGGCCCAGGTACCTCAGGATCTTGAGGATCCGCTGGCAATAGGCGCCGTTCTGCGGCACCAGGACCTTGCCGTCGCGGGCAACGAGGTTGGCGAGCGCGGCCTCGACCGCGAAGGTGCCGCTGCCCTGCAGCGGCACGCACACGTGCGTGGCCGCGCCGTTCACGACGCCGACCAGGTCCTTGCAGATCGACGCCGTGATCGCGTTGAAGGACGCGTCCCACGAGCCCCAGTCGCGCAGCATCGCCTGTTTCGTCTCCAGCGACGTGGTGAGCGGGCCGGGGGTGAGGAGGATCGGGTCGTTTCCGCGAATCATGCGTTTCTCCAGGACTGGGTGCGGCGATCAAGCCACGCTTGCAGGAAATAATAGACGAGGCAGACGAACGACGAGGTGACGACGATCAATGTCGCCATGGCCGCCGCGGCGCCGATATCGCCCGCCTCGTCGAGATTCACGATCGCAACCGAGGCGAGGGTCGTATTGGGGGAATACAGGAACACCACCGCCGAGACCGTGGTCATGGCGTTCACGAAGAGATACCGGCTCACGTCGAGCATCGACGGCATGCATACCGGGACGGTCACGCGCAGGAAGGTGCGCCAGAACGGCACCTTGAGCGATGCCGACACGTATTCGAATTCGTTGTCGATCTGCTTCAACGCCGTCACCGCCGTGAGATGCGAAGACGTGTAGTAGTGGACCACGGTGTTGACCACGAGGATGGCCATCGACCCGTAGATGAAGTGCAACGGGTTCGAGGCTTCCACGAAGAAGAGGATGTATCCCAGGCCCAGCACCATCCCCGGCACGCCCATGGGCAGCACCGCCATCAGCCGCATGAACCCCCGCCAGGTGTCGAGGCCGCGCGTCTTTTCGAGCAGGTAGGCGACCCCGAAGATGAACGCCGCCCCGAGGGTGGCGCACCAGAAGCCGAGCGTCACGCTGTTCACGTAGGCGCCGAACATCCCCGCCTCGACCAGGCCCATGCGGTAGTGGTCGAGCGACATCGAGAAGTTGTAGGGCCAGAGCTTGATGAACGACGCGTACACGGCCATGAGGAGCACCGCGAGAAGCAGCAGCGAGATCGCCACGCAATAGGCCGTCATCGCCCAGTCGAATCCGGGAGAGCGCCGCGGCACGTAGGGCACGGAGCGCGCGGAGAGCAGCGCCGATTGGCGCTTCTGCACCCACCGGTCGGCGACGTAGGTCACCGCCACCGGCACGAGCAGGATGATCCCGACGACCGCCCCCTTGGAGAAGTCCTGCTGCCCGATCACGAGCTTGAAGATATCCGTGGCGAGCATGTTGAAGTTGCCGCCGATCACCTTGGGAATGCCGAAGTCGCTGATGGCGTACGTGAACACCACCATCGCCGCGCTGAGCAGGCCGTACTTCGCGCCCGGGACGGTGATGGTCCAGAACTTGCGCGAGGCGGAAGTGCCCAGCGCGTCGGCCGCCTCGGAGAGCCGCGCGTCGGTGAGCGAAAGCGCGGTGACGAGGATCATCAGCGCGTGCGGAAAGGTCGCGAACACGAGCGAGATCACGATTCCCGGAGCGCCGTAGATCTGGTTGCCGCCGAGGAGCGCCTTGAGCAGCCCCTGGTTGCCGAACCAGAAGATGAACGAGATCGCCGCCAGCAGCGACGGCGCCAGGATCGGCACCAGCGCCACGTTGCGCAGCAGCGTCTTGAAGCGCATGCAGCTTCGCGTCAACGCGTAGGCGAAGATGAACGCGAGCGGAATGGTGATCGCGGTGACCAGCGTCGAGATCCAGGCGCTGTTCCAGATGGAGCGCTCGAGGGCCGGGGTGCGGAAGTAGTCGGCAAAGTTGAGCAGCCCGACCCACTCGCCGGCGCGGTCCTGCGCGCTCTTCACGAGGATCGTGGCGAGCGGCGCCAACAGGAACACGGCGAGCGCCACGCCCGCGACAACGAGGAGCGCGTGCGCGACGCGATCGGACCAGTGGACGGACTGCTTCATCCCCCCGGCGAGGATTGCGCTCATGCCGCCTCGAACACCCGCAGCCGGTCGGGCGGCACCGCCACGCGCAGCGTGTCGCCCGGCTTGGGATGAAACTCCGCCATGTCGTTCAGGGAAAGATCGGCGGTGAGCGGCTGGTCGATGCCGTTCAGCCGAAAGGTGATGCGCGAGTACGCCCCGAGGAACTCGACCTTCTCGACGACCGCCGCGGCGGAATTCGGCGTCGCGCCGTTCACGCCGCGCACCGTGACGTCCTCGGGACGGAAGAAAAGCCGCAGCGCCGCGCCGTTGGCGAGCTCGTCCGCGACGGGGCATTCGAAGCGTTGCTCGCCCACCTGCACGCGGTCGCTGCCGCTGCGCGTGGCCGGCAGCAGGTTCGTCTTGCCGACGAAATCGGCGACGAACGGCGTGGCCGGCCGCCCGTAGACCTCGGCGGGCGTGCCGATCTGCTCGATGTTGCCGTCCTTCATCACGACGATGCGATCGGCCATCGAAAGCGCTTCTTCCTGGTCGTGCGTGACGAGGATGGTGGTGATCCCCACGCGCTGCTGCAGGCTGCGAATCTCGCCGCGCAGGCGAACGCGAACGCGCGCGTCGAGCGCGGAAAGCGGCTCGTCGAGGAGCAGCAGTCCCGGAGAGGTCGCCAGCGCCCGCGCGATGGCCACGCGCTGCTGCTGGCCTCCGGAAAGCTGCGACGGGAATTTCGGCCCCGCATCAGGCATGCCGACGAGGGCCAGCAGCTCCTTCACGCGCGCCTCGCGCTCAACGCGCGGCATCTTTCGATTCACCAGCCCGTAGGCGACGTTCTCCGCGACCGTGAGGTTGGGAAACAGCGCGTACGACTGGAAGACGATGCCGTAGTCGCGCCCCATCGGCGGCAGGCGCGAGATGTCGCGCCCCGCCTGCACGATCGTCCCCGCGCTCTGCACCTCGAGCCCGGCGATGATGCGAAGCAGCGTGGTCTTGCCGCAGCCCGAGGGTCCGAGGAAGCAGATGAGCTCCCCCTTGTGGACCCCGAGGCTCACGTCCTTCAGCGCGACGAAGCTCCCGAACTCCTTGCGGATGTTCCTGAGTTCGAGGAACTCAGCGCTCACGAACTATTTTTCGGACTTCGCCGCGTAGCGTTTCTGCCATTCCGCGAGGATCTTGTCGCGGTTCTTCGCGGCCCAGGCGAAATCGTTTTTGACGAGGCGCTTCTCGAGGTCCGCCGGGATGTTCGCGAGGGCGGGCTTCACGTCCGGATGGGAGACGATCGCGAAGTTCTTCGAGTAGGCCTCGTTCGCCTCCTTGGTGGCGACCCAGTCCATGAGCTTCTTCGCCGCGTCCATCTTCTTCGTGTTCTTCATGATGGCGGAGGCCTCGATGTCCCAGCCGAGACCTTCCTTCGGAAACACAAGCTCGACCGGCGCGCCCTTGGCCTTCACGTCGTTGCCGCGGAAGTCGAACGAGACCCCCACCACGAACTCGCCCGCGCCCGCCTGGCGGCAGGGCTTCGAGCCCGAGTGCGTGTACTGCGCGATGTTGTCGTGCAGCGCGTCCATGTACTTCCAGCCTCTGGCCTCGCCCCACATCTGCAGCCACGCGGTGACGTCGAGGAACCCGGTGCCCGAAGAAGGCGGTGCGGGCATCGTGACCTGGCCTTTGTAGACCGGCTTC
>JBGOST010000079.1:0-7672 GCA_041476125.1 Usitatibacter sp.
CGCGCATCGCGGTGAGGATCACTTCTCCGTCCGGGGAGGCGCGAAACTCTCCGTAGCGTGCCCCCTGGTAGAGGTGCGCGTGCCCTTCCTGGAAGAAGAACGCGTTGGTGGCGAGCTTGGGCTGCCCGTCGCGCACGCGGTAGCGCACCAGGACTTCGTTGGGCGCGAGCGGCGTGGCGTCCTCGAAGCGCTTGAACTTGCCCACGCCGCGCTCGTCGAGGGCGACCACGACCCGGCCGTCCTTCATGTCCCTGCCGCTTCCGACCTCGGTCGCCAGCCGGAAGCGCAGCGCCATGTAGTCGCCCTGCATGAACGAGCGCGGATCCACGGGTGCCAGCTCGAGGAGCACGACTTTGCCGTTGGTGACGAGGCTCTCGCGCTGGACGATCACGTAGTCGATCGCGGCGAGCACGATCAACCCGGCGATGAGCGCGATCCGCTCACGCATCGGCGCCCTCCCCTTCCGCTCCCAGCATGCGATCGAGGACCGCGCGCGCGCCGAGGATCCCGGCGCCCAGGCCCATCAGCACCACGGACTTCACCAGCAGCGTGTACTCGAGCCGGTAGTAGTAGTTCGAAAGGAAGCCCGCGAGCGCCACGAAGCCGAAGCCGAGGAGGATCCGGTTCGCGGTGGCGAATCCCAGCAGGATCAGTAGCAGCGCGCTCGCAACCCCGGACGCGAGGAGCGAGGCGAGCGCGATCACCGATGCGAGTGCCAGCGCAAACATCCCCGCCTGGCTTCCCGCTTCCACGCCTTCGCGCTTCAGGAGCCGCACCACCGCGAAGACGAGCAGCCCCGCGACGACGATCCGGCTGAACCACGGCCCGACGAGCGGCGAGGCGCGGCGCAGCTCGGGAAAGAGGAAGCCGCCGTAGCCCCACCACATGAGCATGGCGCTCATCGTGAGCATGCCGAGCACCAATCCATAGCCGATCGGCGTCCAGATCGAGGCCCTTCGCACCCACAGCGATTCGTCGAGCCAGATGAGCGCGATGCCCACCGCGGGGATCACCGGGGCGAGGGCCCACGCGCCGAAGGTGCCCAGCATCCACGACAGCGCCATCGTCGCGGCATAGGTGGTCATGACGCGATGGATGAAATTCGGCACCGCCACGGCGAGGGCGCCCTCGAGGATGAAGATCGTCAGCGCGAATCCGGTGCCCTCGGTCTTCATGTCGCTCGCGATGCCGAAGACGAAGAGCGCCTGCCCGGCGAGGCTCACCGCGAGCGCGAACTGCGTGGCGAAGACGTTCTCGCGGGCGAAGCGGAAGATCGCGAAGGCCGCGGCGCAGAAGATCGCGCCCACCACGATGGCCGCGGTGTTGTTCTTGATGATCATGACGAGCCCGGTGGCGATGAATCCCAGGAGGAACATCGCGCCGATCCAGCCGGCGATCCCCAGCATGGCGCGCACGTACCAGGGCGAGGAATGCGCTCCGGGCGCGGGCGTCTCGCCTTCGACGAGGGAAGCCTCGCGCAGCCTCTGCCACGCCGCTTCGCGGTCCGCCGCGCTCACGACGCTTCCTCCGCGGCGATGGTCTTCAACCAATACGCGGCCCCCGCCGACATCCCGATGACGACGAGCCCGATGATGAGGAGCGCCCCGGCATCCCCCGAATGGCTGCTGAAGAGGGCCTTGGACATGAGTGCCGTCACCATCACGATCACGCTGAGCGCGCTTGCCGCAAGAACGAAAAGGTCGCGGCGCCAGTGGCGGTAAACGGCGTAGGCCGCGACGATCCACGCGATGTAGGCGACCCACGCGCCGCCGCCGGCCTTCTGCGGCTCGAGGAGCGCCCACAACGCGAGCGCGGTCGCAAGCCCGCCGCTCGCCACGGCGACAATGCGAACCGTCCAGCGCTCGTCGAGCCACGCGAGGCGGGAGGCCGCCAGCTCCCAAACGAGCAGCGCCACCGTATTGAGGATGAAGAAGGCCCAGAGAAACTTTTCGGGGCCGCCCCACAGCATGCCGAAGAGGCCGCCGAACGCGCTGTGGTAGAACCACACCGCGAGATTGAGCAGGCCGACCCACAGCAGCCACAGGGCGCCGAAGTAGCCGACCACGGCCCAGGGAAGGATCGCCAGGGCCCAGACCGCGAAAAGCTCGTAGGTATCGGCGCCGGTCTGGTAGGTCTGCCCGACGAGCGCCAGCAGCGCCCCCGTCAAAAGCGCCGCACCGAGCAGCAGCGCCTTGCCCTTGAAGTTATCGAGGCGCAGCCGGTAGGCGAGGACGATCGCGGCGAGGAGCGGCAATTCGACGAGGCCGAACTTCGCGAGCCTTCCCAGCGAGGCCCAGTTGAACGCGAAGAAGAAGATGATGCCGAAGGCCAGCAGGATCACGCCCAGCCAGAGTGCCAGGCGGTCGAGGAAGCGGCGCCATTGCGCGGGCGTAGGCGTGACCTCGGTGATGCGCAATGCATCGCGGATCGAGTCGGGACGAATCCGCCCCTCCTCGACCCAATCCACGACGTCGTTGCGGACCCTGCTCATTGTTGTTCTCCGTCGGCCCAGCGCAAGACTCCGACACTTGGGCGAAAAAATCAACCCGAGGGGAATTCAGGCCGCGGCCTTGCCGTGCTGCTCGACGAGCTCCGCGGCCAGCTTCGCGACCATTGCGGCGAGTGCGGCGGGGGCGCGGACTTCGAACCGAAACGGCAGTCGCATGAGCTCCCTCGCGTACCAGTCGAGCTCGTCGGCCGAGCCCCGCAGCAGCACGCCGCCTTCGCACGCTTCCGCGATTCCCAGCGTGAGCGAGAGCTCGCGGCGGGCGCCCGCGAGGTCGGTGCGCAACAGCACTTCGGTCGCGATGGCGCGCGGCAGGGTCGCGAGCGCCCGCATGAGGTATTCGACCGCGTCGAAGCCCTCGGGCCTCACGAACTCGCGCGGCGAGCCCTCCCCATGCGCCACGCGATCGAGCCGCAGCGTGCGCAGCCCCCCGCGCAGATGGCAGTGGCCCACGACGTACCAGCGCCCGGCGCGGAACACGAGGCCATAGACGTCGAATTCGCGCGAGGTGAGCGACCCGTCGGCGGCGCGATAGCGCAGCGCGGCGGTGCGGCGCGCCTGCGCGGCCTCGCTCAGCACGCGCAGCAGCTTCGCATCGGCATTCGTGCGCTCGTCGCCGGTCTGCAACGCGACACTCTCGCGTAGCGCCGAGATGGTCTTCTTCGGCGCGCTCGGCAGCACGCGGTCGAGCTTCGCCTGCACGCTCTCGATGGCGGGCGCGGCGTCGGCCAGTCCCAATCCGCGCGCGGCGATGAGGCCGAGGGAGAGCGCCTGCGCCTCCTCATCCGTGAACATCATCGGCGGCAGCTTGAACCCGGGAACGAGCCGGTAGCCGCCGTGGCGGCCCTGCTCGGTGGTGATGGGAATGCCCATCTCCTCGAGCATCGTGATGTAGCGGCGCAGCGTGCGCGGATCGACTTCGAGGCGGCGCGCCAGCTCCGCGCCGCTCACCTGGCCGCGGGACTGCAACAGCTCGAGCAACGCGAGGACGCGGATTGTCGGATGGGGCATAGCGTCACTTTATTCATTAACTAGGGCGGATATCGCCCTATATTAGCCTTATCGTTCCGTCCATGAAAAGCGAGATTCGACTGATGAGCGCGGGGGCGCTGCTGCTGCTGTTGATCGCGGCGAGCTGCCAGCAGCAATCGATCGCGGCGGTGCCCGGGGGAGGCGGCCATGTGGTCATACATTCGCGTTAAGCTACGCGCGAGCAGCCTCACGGGAGGTCCTCCTGTTTCGCTACGCGGTCCTGCTGGTCTGCGCCCTCGCCTGGCCCGCCGTCGCCCCCGGCCAGATACGGGACCCCATCGACATCAAGGCCTATAGGCCGACGACACTCGAGAAGCTGTTCGCCGCCACGCCGAAATCGCGCGACGCCGCGGTCGAGCTCCTGCCCGCCGACGACCTCGCGCACATCGAGGCGCAATGGACGGGCAACCGAAGAGCGAGTCCCGAGATCGCGCCGCTCGTCATCGCGTGGGCCGAGCGCATCCGCATCAAGGGCGGGCGCCAGTTCGCGGAGTATCCCGAGATCGAATTCGAGGAAGGGACAAAGCGCTACTGGCTGCTCCCGATCTATCCGGCGGTGCTGAACCTCGAGGGAAGGAAGGCGCCGCAGCGCTTCGGGATGCTGGTCCATCGCATCGGGTTCGCCAAGGGTCGCACCGTTGCGGTGATCCTCGTCATGGGATCGCCGGAGCAAATGCGCGCGGCGCAAGCGCAGCCTGCTCCACCCAAGCAAGCCGCAGTACCCCCGAAGCCGCCTTCCAACTATTTCACGAAGGGGCAGATTCGCTTCGTCCATCTGGGCAAGCAATACGTCCTTCCTCTCGAGAGCCCGCCGGCGAACCCGAGCCGCCACTCGAAGGACACGGCCTCGGGAGGCACCATATTTCATTCGGTGTCGCTCGGTTTCGGTCCCGGTCCGGTGGAAGCCAACGTCTCCATGTTCGTACCGGACGTGGGGGAATTCGACCCGGCCCAGCATCCGGTCTCCTTCGAGCTGATCGTGAACATGCGCGGCGTGTTCATCGATCTGCACGGCAACGAGTTCCCGGGCTGCAGGTTGCGCATGTCCCAGCTCGAGGCCGCCGGCGTCAAGGGAAAGATGAGCTGCCCGAAGCCTCCTCCCGGGGGCGTGTCCGAAATCGAGTTTTCCGCCGCTCCCTAGACCGTGAATCGCTATCTCGCGGCGATCGCGCTCTCGGCCCTGGTCGCTGTGCCTGCGGCCGACGCCAAGCCCGTATCGCTGCAGAGCGTGCATGCGGTGAAGGCGCAGTCGCCCGCGGCCGCCGTCGAGCTTTCGAAGCCGGACGCCATCACCCACGCGGCGGCGACATACACGGGAAAACAGCGCCCGCCCGACTACAGGGAGAGGCAATTGCTCGGGCCGCTGTTGTCGGCCTGGGCCGCGGATCGCAAGCTCGGCCGGCGTTATGTCGACCGCAACTTCCACGAGAACCTGCTCGAATTCGAGGATGGCGGCGAGCGCTATTGGCTCCTCATGGCGTTCCCCGCCAACCAGCGCGTCGGCCGGTTGAAAGCCGGGCAGGGCGTCGATCTCCTGGTCCAGCGAATTGGTTATTCGTACGGCCGGCCGGTGGTGATTGCGTTCTACGCCGGAGCGCCCGAAGAAGTGGCGGCGGCCGCACCGCGGCTCGCGACCCAGGTCGGCCGGCCCGTCGTGGAAACCGCGGCCCCCTATCGCGAGGGACAGCTGCGATTCGAGTACGCGGCGGTCGAGCACGACCCGGCGATGACGCCCGCGGAGTTGAATCCCTCGACGCTCACAACCTACCCCGACCAGAATCTCTCGGAGCTCAACCTCTTCTACGGCGACATTTCGAACCTGAGCGCCAGGCTGCGCCTGCGCGGACTCACCAAGCCGGCGGAGTACGCCGACTATGGCGAGTTCGAGGGCGACCTCTCCCTGGGCGCCACGCACATCCGGTTGAATCCGTCGTTGCTGCGCGATTGCAGGCTCGTCGTCGCAAGGCTGGAAGCGGCGGGCGCCGAGGGCACACTCAGCTGCCGCAGTGCGGAGGGGGTTTCGGAGCTGGTGCCGACGCGATTCGAATTCTCCGCCCGGCAGTGATGGGCTCGCTGGATCAGCGCTGCAGCTGCTCCACCAGGAAAGCCTTGATCTGCCGGGCGAGCTCCGGCGAGATCTCGCCCAGCACGCCGCGCTTGTGCTCGGGTATGTGCGCGGCGACATCTTCCCCCGCAGCGAAGAGGTAGTAGTCGAAGATGAGCCCCCACGCCCTGCGCTGCTCGGGCGCGAGGTGCCTCAGGTTCAGCAGGGAATGGATGAGGCAGTCGAACGCCGAGTCGCCCTTCGTCGCCGAGTCGATGGGACCTTTCCACCAGTAATTGACGAGCGCGTTGTATTTCTCCAGCGACTCGACGTGATGCCACCAGAGCGTGGGGATGAAGACCGCGTCCCCGGGCTCGAGCTCGGCGACTTGCGCCGCGGCGAGCGCCTGCCTGAAGCGCGGATAGCGCTTGAAATCCGGTTCCCGGAACGACACGAGGCTGATCGGCGTCCCCGTGGGCGCATAACCGAGCGGCCCGATGTACAGGTTGGCGATCTGCTCGGGAGGAAACAGAGTGAAGCGCCGCCTGCCGGCCACCACGCACGCGACGTTGTTCGATTCGTCGAAATGCGCCGGGGTGACCACCGCGTTGCCGAGCCAGATGCGCGGCAATATCGATTCGGGCAGCGCGGCGAGCCGGTTTTCCTTCGCGAACCCGGGAATGCAATCGGCGATGAGCGCGCTCTGCACCGCGATCGCGGGCGGATTCTGCTGCGCCGAATACTTCGCCAGCCGGCCCAGGACCGACGAGATCGCAGAGCGGTCGCGCGTGAAATTGAAACCGTTGAGATTCTCGTTGTAGAAGATGCGCCCCTTGGCGCTGGGAGGGGTGCGGATGACATCCACCGCGCTGCCGTTGTCGAAGCGAGCCAGGTAGTCGCACACCGCGTCGGGTGCCTTCAACGCGTGGCGCACCGCGGGCCAGTCGCTCACGAATCCGCGCAACACGGCCGGTCGGTACGCAGTGACGATCTCGCGCCGGAACGTCGCGGCGTCGACGTCGCGCCATTCGGGAATCGGCTGCGACGGCCCTTGCATCGCTAGCGCAGCGGCGACGAAAGCTGCGCGCCGAGGCGGCGCAGCTCGGCTTCCTGGCGGTGGATCTGTTCCAGGAGCGAGAGCACCAGCGCCAGCGCCGGCGTCTCGAGCTCGAGGTCGTTGCGCAGCCGCGCGGCGGTCCTCGCGAGCACCACGCAATCGCCGCTGAAGACCCATTCGCGCGATTCGGGGTCTGCCGGCGCGAGCGCGCCGTATTCCACGAGCTCGCGCAACAGGGCCTCCGGCAAACCCGAGCACTCCGCGAGCTCCACGATGGTCACCTGCGCGTGGGAGTGCAACCACATCCCTTCGAGCTCATTGGCCATGCTTGTACCCTCGTGGGTCGAACTTCGAGGCTTCCGCGAGCTGCTTGAAGAGCTCGCGCTCGCGATCGGTGGGCTCCGGCGGATTCACGATCTGCACCAGCGCATAGAGATCGCCTTCCCCGCCATGGGGCCGGGGCAGGCCCTTCTTGCCGAGGCGCAGCTTCTTTCCCGCCGCGGTGCCGGGCGGGATCTTCAAGTGGACCGCGCCGCTCAGCGTCGGAACTTCAACCGTGGCGCCGAGTGCGGCTTCCCACGGGGCGAGCGGCAGGTCGAGGAAGAGGTCGTGCCCGCTCGGCCGGAAGAGCGGGTGCGGCTTCAAGGCGATGTTCAGGTACAGGTCGCCGTCGCGCCCGCCGTTCACTCCCCTGCCGCCCTGGCCGCGCAAGCGCAGGCGTTGCCCGTCGGTCGCACCCTTGGGGATGCGCGCCTTGATCGTCTTCGGCACGTGCCGCACGCGCCCTTCGGAGTCGTACTCCGGAACGCTGAGGTTCAAGTCGACCTGCGTGCCGCTGTAGGCATCCTCGAGCGAGATCGCGACAGTGACTTCGTAGTCCTCTCCCGGGAGCTGCACGTTGGCTCGCGAGCGCCCGGCGCCGCGGCCGCGCGGGGACAGGCTCTCGAAGAGATCCGCGAGGTCGATGTCGTCGAACGAGAAGCGGCCGTTGCCGTCGTGGCGCTCGCGGAACTGCTGCTGCCAATCGGGCGGC
>JBGOST010000080.1:0-7653 GCA_041476125.1 Usitatibacter sp.
CGCCGTTCAACGCGTGGATCTGCCTGAAGGGCATGGAGACGCTGCGCCTGAGGATGCAGGCGCAGTCGCAGGGCGCGCTCACGATCGCGCGCTGGCTCGAATCCCACCCGGGCGTCGAGCGCGTTCTCTACCCGGGCCTCGAATCCCACCCGCAGCACGCGCTCGCCATGCGCCAGCAATCGGCGGGCGGGGCGGTGCTCTCGTTCGTGGCGAAGGGCGGGCGCGAAGCGGCGTGGCGCGTCATCGACAACGTGAAGATGATCTCGATCACCGCCAACTTCGGCGACGTGAAGAGCACCGTTTGCCATCCGGCCACCACTACGCACGGACGCATTCCGGCCGCCGAGCGCGAGAAGTGCGGCATCGTCGAGGGCCTGGTGCGGCTCGCGGTGGGCCTCGAGCATCCCGACGACATCCGCGCCGACCTCGAGCGCGGGCTCAAGGCGTAGCGGATGGCGCGCAGCGCCCACGTGTTCCTCATGTGCCCGCCGGAGTTCTTCACGGTGGCCTACATCATCAATCCGTGGATGCACGGCAACCTGCGCCGCATCGACCACGCCGTGGCCAAGCAGCAATGGCGGGCGCTCTACGACATCGTGAGCGATCACGCGACCCCGCGGCTGGTGCTGCCGCAGACGGGCTCTCCGGACATGGTGTTCACCGCCAACGCGGGTCTCGTGAGGGACCGCCGCTTCCTCGTCTCGCGCTTCCGCTACCCGGAGCGCCAGTACGAGGAGCCGTACTTCGCCGACTGGTTCACGGATCGCGGCTACGAGGTTTCGCTCATGCCGCGCGACGTTCCCTTCGAGGGGGCGGGCGACGCGCTCTTCGACCGCGGCGACAAGTGCCTGTGGATGGCGCACGGACAGCGCTCGATTCCCGCCGCGCGCGAAGTGCTCGCCGACCGTCTCGGCCTCGATGTGGTCGTGCTCAAGCTCACAGACGAGCGCTTCTACCACCTCGACACCTGTTTTTGCCCGCTGGAAGGCGGCTTCCTCATGTACTACCCGCGTGCCTTCGACGAGCCGTCGCGCGAGAGGATCGAATCCCGCGTACCCGCCGCCAAGCGCATCGCCATCGACGAGGAGGACGCGCTCGCCTTCGCCTGCAACGCGGTCAACATCGATTCCACGGTGGTGGTCAATCGCGCCTCTCCCGGCTTCGTGAAGGCCCTGGCGCGGCACAAGTTCGACGTCGTGCAGACGCCGCTCTCGGAATTCATGAAGGCGGGCGGCTCGGCCAAGTGCCTCACGCTGCGATTGGACGAGCCGTGATCCGCGTCGCCGCGTTCCTCGCGTTCCTCGCCTTGGTAGCGCCGACTGCCCACGCGGTGTACAAGTGGGTCGACGAGAAAGGCGTTACGCATTATTCGGAATCGCCTCCCCCGGACGGCAAGGCACAGAAGATAGAGGTGAAGCCTTCGGGACCCGCGGCGGGAACCCCCGCGGCTCCCGAGACGTGGAGGCAGCGCGACCTCGATTCGCGCCGCTCCCGCATCGAGAAGGACCGCGAGGAGGATCAGGCGCAGGCCCGGGAGAAGCGCGATAGCGCCGTGCGCAAGGACCACTGCAACCGCGCCCGGCGCGAGCTGCGCGTCCTCGAGACGCAAGTGCCGGTCTATACCTTCGACGACAAGAACGAGAAGGTCTACATCACCGACCAGGATCGCCTGCGCGAGATCGACGAGTGGAAGAAGCTCATCCGGGAGCACTGCGCCTCATGAATCAGCGCCGGCGCGCGATCGCGGCATGCCTGGCACTCGCCCTCGCGGGGTGCAACCTCACCGCCGAGGTCTCCAAGGAGCGGCTGCCGCGCTTTGTCGAGCCCCACGGCGCCGCTCCCCGCGTGGTCCTGGTCCTGGGATCGGGCGGCCCGCGCGGATTCGCGCACATCGGCGTGTTGAAGGCGCTCGAGGATGCGGGCGTGCGGCCCGACCTCATCGTCGGCTCGAGCGTGGGGTCGATGGTGGGAGCGCTCTACGCCGCGGGCCTGAGCGCGCGCGAGCTCGAGAGCCTCGCCTACAACATCAACGTGCTCGAGTTCTTCGAGTTCCGCCTGCTGGGCGGCGGGCTCGCCACCGGCAGCGCCATCCAGGACTACGTGAACGCCCGTGTGGACGGCAAGCCGATCGAGCGGCTGAGGATTCCGTTCGTCGCGGCGGCCACGCGCCTGAGCGACGGCAAGCTCGCGCTCTTCAACTACGGCGACACGGGCCTTGCGGTGCGCGCCTCGGGCGCCAGCCCCGGGCAGTTCGAGCCGGTGCGCATCGGAGAACAGCTCTACGTGGACGGCGACGAGGCGAGCCCGGTGCCGATCCGCGCCGCGCACCAGCTGGGCGCCCGCTTGGTGATCGCGGTGGACGTCTCCGCATACGCCGAGGACACGCCCAAGAGCGCGCCACAGGAATGGATCGTGAAGGACGAGCGCAGGGCGCGCCAGGTCGCCGCCGAGGCCACCGCCACGGACATCCTCATTCACCCCAACATCGGCTATTACGCCGGCCACACCGAGTCGTACCGGCGCAACGTCATCGCCATCGCGGAGCGCTTCACCCGCGAGAAGCTGCCGGCGATCCAGGCCGCGCTCGCGCGCGCCGGGGTGCCTCTCGTTCAGAACGTCTCGACGGCGCGCATGCCTTCGGGCGAGGCTTCGAGGTAGCCGCCTCGCTCGTACCAGTCGGGCAGAACCCAGCGAACGCGCTCGCGTCCCGCGATGCGATAGACGTGCTTGCCCGGCCGGTGGGTGTGCCCGTGGATGAGAAGGTCGCAATCGGATTGCGCGAACGCCGCCGCGACTGCCTCGGGCGCCACGTCCATGATCCGCATCGCCTTGCCCTGCTTGGCGCCTTCGCTCTCGGCGCGCAGGCCTTGCGCCATCGCCAGGCGCTCGCCGATCGGACGCCCGAGCGCTGCGCGCTGCCAGGCGGGGTCACGCACCTTCGCGCGGAACGCCTGGTAGGCGGTGTCGCCCGTGCAGAGCGTGTCGCCGTGCATGAGGAGCGTGCGCGTGCCGTAAAGGTCGAGCGGGGTGGGATCCTCGATGAGCTGCGCGCCGGTTTCGCGCGCGAACCCTTCCGCCACGAGGAAGTCGCGGTTGCCGTGCATGAAGCGAACCGGCAGGCTCGCCGCGACCGGGCGCAGCGCCGCGGCCACGCGCCGCGGCAGCGGCAGCGCGAGCCCGTCGTCGCCCACCCAGTATTCGAAGAGGTCGCCGAGGATGTAGAGCGCGTCGCTGCCCGGCGCTATGTCGGCGAGGAAACGCTCGTACTGCGCGACGATCCGGGGACGCGACTCGTCGAGATGGAGGTCGGAGATGAAGAGCGTGCGTCTCAGACGCACTCGGCCTTTTCGATGACCACCGCTTCCCTGGGCACGTTCTCGTGCCCGCCGGCGCTGCCGGTGGCGACCTTCTTGATCTTGTCGACCACTTCCTTGCCCTCGACCACCTTGCCGAACACGGCGTAGCCGGGATTGCTTTCCCCGGAGTAGTTGAGGAAATCGTTGTCCTTCACGTTGATGAAGAACTGCGAGGTCGCCGAATCGCGCACGTTGGTGCGCGCCATCGCGACCGTGTAGTTGTCGTTCTTCAGGCCGTTGGTGGACTCGTTCTTGATCGGCGGGTTCACGGGCTTCTGCCGCATGTCCCGGGTGAAGCCCCCGCCCTGGATCATGAAACCGTCCATCACGCGGTGGAAGATGGTGCCGTCGTAGTGCCCGGCCTGGGCGTACTTCACGAAATTCTGCGCCGAGAGGGGCGCCTTCTTGTCGTCGAGCTCGATGACGATCGGGCCCATCGAAGTCGTGAGCCGCACCTTCATAGGCACTCCGCCTTCTCGATCACCACCGGCTCGAGCGGCTGCGCCTCCGAGACCTGCGAGGGCTTGACCGCGACCTTGCGGATCTTGTCGACCACATCCTTGCCGTCGACCACCTTGCCGAACACGGCGTAGCCGGGATTGCTCTCGCCAGAGTAGTTGAGGAAATCGTTGGCCTTCGAATTGATGAAGAACTGCGAGGTCGCCGAATCGCGCACGTTGGTGCGCGCCATGGCGACGGTGTACGCGTCGTTCTTCAGGCCGTTGGTCGACTCGTTCTTGATCGGCGGCTGCGTGGGCTTCTCGCGGTACTCCTTGGTGAAGCCGCCCCCCTGGACCATGAAGTTGTCGATCACGCGGTGGAATACGGTGCCATTGTAGTGGCCCGAATCGACGTACTTCGCGAAATTCCCGGTGGAGATCGGCGCCTTTTCCCTTTCGAGCTGAAGGACGATCGGGCCTGCGGGGGTGGTGAGCTTCACCTTGACGGGGCCTTTGCCTGCGAGCGCGGCGGCGCAAGTGGCCGAAGGAGCCTGCGCCAGGGCCGCGAGGGGAAGCGCAGAGGCGACGAGCGAAGCGAGGAGCGCGCGTGAAAGGTGCATGGGATGACTCCGACGAGGCGAAGGAAAGAAAATCAGGAGGTGACGACCGCCTCGTGGACGATGCGCCAACGACCCCCTTCGCGCGCCCAGAACTGGCGCTTGAGGGTGCGGTTCGACAGGTTGTTCGACCGGTAGTCCTGCTCGAAAGTGATCATCATGAGGTCGCGCGAGCCGGGATAGGCGAAGACGCTCATGTCGTTCACGCCGACCTTGATCCATGTCTTGCCGGAGTTCACCTGGCGCTTGCGCGCGCTCCAGGTCGAGAAATCGCGCCTCTCGGAGCGGAAGTTGGGCGAGTAGTTCGAGAGGTAGCGCTGCGTGTCGAGGCTTTCCCAGTCGGTCTTCCAGCGCCCGAAGGCGGCGAGGAAGCCTTCGCGCTCGGCTTCCCATTTCGCCGCGTCGCGCCATTCGACCGATTGCCCGATCACCACCGGGGTCCGGTTCACGTCCACGTACTTGGAGAGGCGGGCGAGGTCCTCGTTGGTGAGCACCACGCAGCCGTCGGTGGCCCACGGCGGCCGCGCATAAGTCTCCGATGGCGTTCCGTGGAGCCAGATGCCGTGCCCGGCGCGGCCGTTGATCTTGTCCCAGTCGTTCGGGTAGCTCAGCGGATAGGCGCCCGAGCCGTAGAAGTCGGGCAGCTTGTCCTTCAGCGGCAGGACCGTGTAGACGCCGATCGGCGTCTTCTGGTCGCCTTCGCGGGACTTGTCGATGCCGTTCTTGCCGAGGCTGATGTAGAAATCCGTCACGTAGCGCGGCCGGCCGAGGTCGTTGGCGTAGACGAAAAGGCGCGAGCGCGACGTATCGATGAGCAGCGCATGGGATTGCTTGCCGGAGAGCTGCAGCAGCGGCGCGGGCAGGTAATCGACCGGGGGAGCGTCGAGATAGGCCTTCATTCGCACCCGGGCCTCGTCCTGGAGGGGCGCAACACTCGCCACGCTTGCCGTCGTCGAGGCGAAGGCGACGGGTTGGCCCGCGCGCGCCATCAACAGGTCGCCCTTGATGAGGTGCGCGAGGCGGTAGTTGGGATTGCGCGCGAGCATGCGGTCGACCTCGCCCATCGCCTGCTTGAGCCCCTGCTCGCGCAGGCCGGTGAGCGTGCGCACCAGCGCGCCTTCGACTTCGTTGCTGAATGCCGAGCCCGCGAGGAAGGGGCTCGCCCCGTCGGCGAGCGCGGCCGCGGCCATGCCGAAGGAGACAAGTGCGACGCGCTGCGCGTATCTGACGCCGGTGCGGAAGTAGGATTTCCCGGTCACCCGCCCACTCGCTCCTGCTTGATGAGCCAACGGTCGCCGGACTTCACGAGCTTGAGCGTCTTCGTGTTGTTGCTCTTCAACGTGTCGGACTTGTACGACTGGCGAAAGGTCACGGTCGCCTCGTTGTCGGAAACCAGCGCCGAAATGACTTTTACCGTGACCTCGATGCTTTTCGGCTTCTGGATGCGTTCGGAGCGTTCCTTCTCCCACGCCGCGCGCGCAGCGCCGCCGGGCACTTCGAAGTCGGGTGCGTAGTGCGCGAGATAACCCGCGACATCCTTGCCGCTCCACGCCTTGGCCCAGTCTTCGACGGCGGCGATCGCCTGCGATTTCGCATCGCTTCCTCCCGATGCCGCGCTCGCCGGCTTCGGGGCGGCCTTGGCGGGTTCGGCCTTTGGCTCGACCTTGGGCTCGGACTTCGCCGGCTCGGCCGGCTTGCGCGGCTCGGCCTTGGGCAGCTCGGCTCGCGCCGACGGCTCGGCCTTGGCGGGCTGCGATGCGGCGGCGAGCTTCTGCGAGCTGAAGAGGTCCTTCACCATCGCGAGCTTCACCTGCGCGGTGGTGTTGCTCTTGTCCAGCTGCAGCGCGCGATCGTAGGCGCGGCTCGCGAGCTGCGCGTAGATGTCGCCCAGGTTCTCGTGCGCCGTGGCGTAGCTGGGATGGGTGTGAATCGCGAGCTCGAGCGCCGATTTGGCCTTGTCGAAGTTTCCTTGCGAGGCGTAGAGGACGGCGAGGTTGTTGTACGGCTCGGGGAGCTCCGGAAAATCCTCGGTGAGCCCGGTGAAGACCTGGATCGCCTCGGGCACGCGCTTCTGCTCGGTGAAGACGAGCCCCTTGAGGAAGCGGCCCTGGGGATCGCGCGGATTCGCCTTGAGGAATCCGTCGACCTTCTCGAGCGCGGGTTGGAGCTTGCCCTGGCCATAGAGCTTCTGCGCTTCGCGCAGATCGTCGGCCGGTGCGGGCCACGCCGGCGATGCCGCGCCCAACATCACCGTGAACAGCGCCGCGGCGAGCCGTCCCTGGTTCGAAATGCGCTGCAGCATCGTGCTATAATTAGTTGAATTTAATAAGAAACCATATTCTACCCGGCTTCGCGAGCCTTCACAATCCGCCCCGCGCACCGAGGCCGGCCCGCACGCGAAATGTCCTCCCTGCAGATCTACAACACCTTCACGCGAGCGAAGGCCCCGTTCGTTCCGCGCGAGCCCGGCAAAGTCGGACTGTATGTATGCGGTCCGACGGTGTACGACTACTTCCACATCGGCAATGCGCGCACCTTCACCGTGTTCGACATGGTCGCGCGCTGGCTGCGCGCGAGCGGCTACGAGGTGAAGTACGTGCGCAACATCACCGACATCGACGACAAGATCATGGATCGCGCGCGCGAGAACGGCGAGCCCATCGAGACGCTCACCGCGCGCATGATCGCGGCCTTCGAGGAGGATGCGGCGCGCCTGAGCCTCCTTCCTCCCGATGTCGAGCCGCGCGCGACGCGCTACCTCGGACCCATGCTCGAGATGATCGGCGCGCTCGAGGGCAAGGGGCTGGCGTACCGCGGCGGCAACGGCGACGTGTTCTACGCGGTGCGCAAGTTCGCCGGCTACGGCAAGCTCTCGCGCCGCAACCTCGATGACCTGCGCGCGGGCGAGCGCGTCGCCGTCGACGCGGCGAAGAGCGATCCGCTCGACTTCGTGCTGTGGAAGTCCGCCAAGCCCAGCGAGCCGCAGTGGCCTTCGGACTTCGGGCCGGGCAGGCCGGGCTGGCACATCGAGTGCTCCGCGATGTCGTGCCGCGAGCTCGGCGCGCCCTTCGACATCCACGGCGGCGGATGGGACCTGCAATTCCCGCACCACGAGAACGAGATCGCGCAGAGCGAGGGGGCCCTCGGCCGTCCGTTCGTCAATGTCTGGATGCACGCGGCATTCCTCAACATCGACCACGAGAAGATGTCGAAGTCTCTCGGGAATTTCTTCACCACGCG
>JBGOST010000081.1:0-7611 GCA_041476125.1 Usitatibacter sp.
AGGGGCGAGCAGCCCCTCGCTATTGGTTGAAGGTCTTGCCTTCCCTGGCGAGTTTTGCCAGCAGCGGCGAAATCTTCCACTGCTCGCCGTGGTACCCCTTGCGGTAGCGCTCGATCGCGGCAAGCACGTTCGCCAGGCCCACGGTGTCGGCATAGAACATGGGCCCGCCGCGATACGGCGGGAAGCCGTAGCCCGTGAGATACACCATGTCGATGTCGGAGGCGCGCGCCGCGATGCCCTCCTCGAGGATCTTCGCGGCTTCGTTCACCAGCGAATAGACGCAGCGCTCGACGATTTCCTCGTCGCCGATCTTGCGTGGCGTGATGCCCTTTTCCTTGCGATAGGCGGCGATCATCTCCTCCACCACGGGGTCGGGGATCGCGTCGCGCTTGCCGGGCTCGTAGCGGTACCAGCCGGCGCCGGTCTTCTGCCCGAAGCGGCCCATCTCGCACAGGCGATCGGCGATGCGCGAGTAGAGGACGTTCGGCTTTTCCACGTAGCGCCGCTTGCGGACGGCCCAGCTGATGTCGTTGCCCGCGAGGTCGCCGACGCGGAACGGGCCCATCGCCATGCCCCACTTCTCCATCGCGCGGTCGATCTGCTGCGGCGTGGCGCCTTCCTCGAGCAGGAACATCACCTGGCGCTGGTACTGCTCGAGCATGCGGTTGCCGATGAAGCCGTCGCACACGCCGGAGACCACGGCGGTCTTGCGAATCTTCTTGGCTATCTGCATGACCGTCGCGAGAACGTCCTTGGCGGTCTTCTTGCCGCGCACCACCTCGAGCAGCTTCATGATGTTCGCGGGGCTGAAGAAATGCATGCCCACCACGTCCTCGGGGCGCTTGGTGAAGCCGGCGATCTTGTCGACGTCGAGCGTCGAAGTGTTGGTGGCGAGGATCGCGCCGGGCTTCATCACCTCGTCCAACTTGCGGAAGACGCCTTCCTTCACGCCCATCTCCTCGAACACCGCCTCGATGACGAGGTCCGCGCCCTTGATGTCGTCGTAGGAGAGCGTCGGCGTGAGGAGCCTCATGTTGCGCTCGGCCTTCTCGGCGGTGAGCTTGCCGCGCTTCACCGAGCCCTCGTAGTTCTTGCGGATGGTCGCGACCCCCTTGTCGAGCGCTTCCTGCTTCATCTCGAGGATCGTGACCGGGATCCCCGCGTTCAGGAAATTCATCGCGATGCCACCGCCCATCGTGCCGGCGCCGACAACGGCGACGGTTGCGATCTTGCGCGTCGGCGTGTCCGGGGGAACGTCGGGGATCTTCGCCGCCGCGCGCTCGCCGAAGAAGGCGTGCCGCAGGGCCTTCGATTCGTTCGACTGGATCAGCTCGAGGAAGAGCTCGCGCTCGTAGCGCATCCCCTCGTCGAACGGCTTCGAGACCGACGCAGCAACGGCGTCAACGCATTTGAGCGGCGCGGGCAGGTTCCTCACCGCCGCGGCCACGCTGTTGCGCGCGAACTGGAAGAAGGCCTCGGCATTTGGGAAGTCGATCTTGATATCGCGAACGCGCTTGATCGGCCGCTTCTCGGCGATCACCTTGCGCGCGAAGGCGAGCGCGCCCTCGAGGAAATCGCCGGACACGATCTCGTCGAAGAGCGCCGTGCCCTTCAGCTGCTCCGCGGGCACCGGGTTGCCGGACACGATCATGTTGAGCGCGGTCTCCACGCCGACCGCGCGCGGCAGCCGCTGCGTGCCGCCGGCCCCGGGAATGAGCCCCAGCTTCACTTCGGGCAGCGCGATCTGCGCCCCGGGTGCCGCGACGCGGAAGTGGCAGCCGAGCGAGAGCTCCAGCCCGCCGCCCATGCAGGTGCCGTTAATTGCGGCGATCACCGGCTTGGCGCTCGCTTCAGCGGTGCGGATCACCGTGTGCAGGTTGGGTTCGGCCAGAGCCTTGGGCGTGTTGAACTCGCGAATGTCCGCCCCTCCCGAGAAGGCGTTGCCCGCCCCGGTGATGACGATGGCCTTCACACGCGAATCGGCCTGTGCCGCGTCGATGCCGGCGACCAGGCCCGTACGCACTGCGTGTCCCATGCCGTTCACCGGCGGATTGTCGAGGGTGATTACGGCGGTCTCACCGTGCAGCTGGTAGGGTATGTCGCTCATGTCAATGCTCCTCGGACGAAAGGCGGATGTTAGCGGATACGAATTCGCCTGTCGTCGCTCAATGATGTCTGGATTCAGCGGCTTGTCACGATCGGTTGCGCGATGATCCACAAGCTCAGCATGGTGTAGCCCACCATCAGCAGGAGCATCGGCCCTTGGCTGCGCAATGCGGCACGGCGGTCCGGAAATTCCCGCATCGAGAGCACGTGGCCGAGGTAGAGCGCCGCAACGTGCCCCGACACGATCGCGGCAACCGAGACGATCCACACCAGCCTCGCGTCGACGACGCCGACGCGCACGAAATGGTTCACCGTTCCGAAGAGGTTCCAGCCGCGTCCGAGGGGATCGGAGGCGAGCGCGATCAGGTACTCGCCGGCCGTGGCCAGGAATGAAAGGTAATGGGCGACCTGATAGGCGATCGCGATCGGCACCAGCGTGAGCACGAAAAGCCCCGCGATGCGTCGAGTCGTCCCGCGGAGGCTCGCTCGTTGGCCGCGGGGCGAGCCGCCCAGCGCTATGAGGCGGCAAAACGCGAGATACACGGCGAGGAAAATCAGCGGCGCCAGCAGCAGGCCCAGCGACCGCGGCCAGCCGGCCGGCTCCTCGGCGCGCGAAAGCACCTCGACGATGCCCGCCCACGCCGGCGTTTCCATGAAGCCGTCGAAGCTGACCGCCGCGAGGATCACCAGGACGAGCACCATCGCGGAGGCGTCCACGGGATCGCGATTGAGCAGCCCTACCGCATAGGGACGCAGTTCCCATTCCACCACCTGCCGGCCGGACAGTCGAATGCGCGTTGGCGAAAAGCGCGCGAAAACGCCGAACACCCGCGTGAAGACTTCGCCCCGCTCGAGCCACGCTTCGCGTCCGAACAACCACATGCCCGTCCACGCGATCACGGAGTAAGCCACGATGGCCGCCGCGACCCGCATGGGGGAATCGCTTCCATCCCACACCATCTCCATCCACAGGAAGGCGAGGTACAGCACGACGGCGGGCCATGCCTCGATCCAGGGCGGAATGACGAGGGCGAGGGACAGTTGTTTTCCACCCCGCAGCCGCGCGTAGGCGCGTTTTGCCGCCGCAAACAGCGTCTCGAGCGGATTTGCGATTCTCCATAGGTCGCCGATCAACGCGCTGAAATAAGTGAGCCCCACCCACCATAGTGCCCAGACAGCGATGGGCACGATGTTGCGGAAGGGGCTCTGGTTGCCGAGGAATCCGGCCGCCAGCAGCAACAGGTAGACCGCTACAGCGGCGAGGCGAATTCCCGCAAGGACCTGCGGCGAAGCCAGCAGGCGCATGGGCCGGTATGCCAGCACGTCGACATGAGGAAAGGAGCGGTCCTTCGGCGCGGCGCGAACGAAGACCACAAGCATGGCGCACGAGACGATCACGGTAAGCGCGGCGCCGCAAATGTAGAGCGCGAGCGGGAGGGGCAGGTCGTAGCGCTGGCCGAAGCCATGCGCCTGCGCCGTCGCTGCCGCGGCGCAGACCATTCCGACCGCGCGGCGGTGCCACCTCACTGCGGATGGACTTCGAGATAGAGGAGCGTCGCCTCGCGCCCGTGGGCTCCCGAGGGCCCATCGGGCAGATGGGCCGTCACCGGAAAGCGCCCGACCCAGCGCGCCAGGAAGGCCATCTTCGCGACCGACCCCGGCATCACCTTCTGCAGGGCATCGTATCCGTGAACGTGAATGGTCATCGCCTCGTCGCAATGGATCCGCAGGATGATGCTTTCGCCCCGGATCGCGCGGACGGTCCGCGCGCCTCCTTCGGGCTTGCGAGCGACGATGCGTAGATCCACCACGCGAGCCTCGTCGTGCGAGGCGCCGGGGACGACGTCACGCTCGGCGCCGCTGGATGCCCCTGCCCCGAAGGCCAACAGCGCGAACACGACCCATTTGCGGCGCGCGGCGCGAAGGTTCATAGTGCCTGTCCCTCGAGACCGTTTGATCGAGCGGCCCGCCCCACCAGGAGGACATCCATGAGATTCCCTTTCACGATGAAACGCTGCGCCGCCGTGGTCCTGCTCGCGCTGCCTGGGCTTGCCGTGGGCCAGATCCACGCGATGCTTAATTATGAGACGAAGTCACCCGATTCCCTCAAGGTGCTGAAGACACCGGTCGCCACCGGTCCCCGCAAAGAGGGGATCGCGATCATCGACGTCGACCCGAATTCCAAGAGCTTCGGAGTGATCGTGCAGGACCTGCCGCTTCCCGCGGACCTCGTGGCGCACCACATCTTCTACAACCGCGACCAGAGCAAGGCGTACGTCACCGCGTTGGGCAAGAGCGAGCTGCGCGTGATCGACATGAAGAAGGCGCCCTTCGCGATCAACAAGGTGATCGCGGTGCCCGGCTGCAACGTCGGCGAGGACGTCGTGTTCTCCGACGACAACAAGAAGTGGTACCTGAGCTGCATGGGAACGCAGGCGATGGTGGTTGGCGATGCGGTGACCGACAAGGTGCTGAAGACCGTCACGGTCGCGGCGAAATATCCGCACGGCCTCGCGATCCACAACGGCATCGACCGCATCCTACTCACGAGCACCGTGCGCGCGTCGGATCTGGGCGACGCGGGCGAGGTCATCAGCGCCGTCGAAGCGAGCACCGGCAAGGTGCTCGGCACCTACAAGCTCTCCAAGAAGCCCTCGCCCGCGGGCGAGGCGCCGGTGGAGATCCTCTTCGTGCCCGGCGCGAAGCCGCCCGTCGCCTACATCACAAACATGTATGGCGGCACGCTGTGGACGGCGACATGGAACGCATCGAGGAAGGATTTCGATGTTGCGCAGGTGCACGACTTTTCGGGGCAGGGCGCCGGCGTTGCGCTGGAAATCTACTTCAACACCAAGGCCCACCGCATGTACGTGACCACCGCAAAGCCGGGCCACCTGCACATTTTCGACGTGAAAGACGCCGCCAAGCCGAAGCTGCTCAAGTCGATCGCGACTGCCGAGGGTGCGCACCACGTCGCGTTCACGAAGGACGGCCGTTACGCATTCGTCCAGAACGCGCTGCTCAATCTTCCGGGAATGAGCGATGGCTCCGTCACCATCGTCGATATGAAGTCGGAAAAGGTGGTGGGCAGCATGGATACGCTCAAGAAGAACGGACTCAATCCGAACAGCATGGTGCTGCTGCCGAGGTGGAACGATCTCGCGGGGCATTGACGGCCCACTCAGACTTCCAGCCATTCCTTGCGCACCGCCTCGTTGGCGGTGAGGTCGCGCGGCGTACCCTCGAACACGATACGCCCCTGGCCCATCACGTAGAGGCGATGCGAGATCGCCATCGCGATGGTGAGCTTCTGCTCGATCAGCAGGATCGCCACGCCGCGCTGCGCGATCCGCTCCAGAAGCTCCCGCACCAGCGTCACCAGCATCGGCGCCAGGCCCTCGGTGGGCTCGTCGACCATGATGAGGTCGGGGTCGCCCATCAGCGTGCGGCAGATCGTGAGCATCTGCTGCTCGCCCCCGGAAAGCACTCCGCCGGGCGCGTCGGCGCGTTCGTGCAACCGCGGAAACAATTCGAACATATCCTGCATCGACCAGCGCGGCTTCCCATTGGCGGCCTTCGCGGACTTCATCCCGAGGAGCAGGTTCTCACGCACGGTGAGGCTGGGGAAAATGTCGCGGTTCTCCGGCACGTATCCCAGCCCCCTGCGCGCGATCTCGTGGGACTTCAATCCGTCGATGCGCGCGCCCTTCAGGCGAATCGTTCCCGCGGGCCGCACCTCGCCCATGATGGTCTTGATGGTGGTCGTGCGCCCGGCGCCGTTGCGGCCCAGCAGGCTCACGATCTCGCCCTCGCCGACGTGAAAGGTCACGCCATGAAGGATGTGGCTCTTGCCGTAGTAGGCGTGCAGGTCCTCGACTTCAAGCATGGGCGGCCGTCCCCAGGTACGCGGATTGAACGTCGGCATTCTCGCGGATGCGCGTGGGGACGTCCGTGGCGATGATCTGGCCGTACACGAGCACCGAGATGCGGTCGGCCAAGTCGAAGACGACACCCATGTCGTGTTCGACGATCACAAGCGTCCTGCCCTTCGAGATCGCGCGGATCAGCTCCACGGCATCCTGCGCTTCGTGGCGGCTCATCCCCGCCGTGGGTTCGTCGAGGAGGATCACGTTGGCCCCACCCGCGATGGTGATGCCGATCTCGAGCGCGCGCTGCTCGGCGTAGGTGAGGACGCCGGCGAGAGTGTCGCGGCGCGCGGAGAGGTGAATCTGCTCGAGCGTGCGCTCGGCCAGTTCGTTGGCGTCGCGCAGGTTGTCCACGTCGCGCCAGAAGGTGTACTTGTGGCCCAGCGACCAGAGCACGCCGCAGCGGATGTTCTCGAAGACGCTCATGCGCGGGAAGATGTTGGTCACCTGGAAGCTGCGTGAAAGGCCGCGGCGGCTGATGCGGTAGGGCCGCAGCCCGGCGATCTCGTCGCCGTGGAGCCGGATCGACCCGCTGGTGGGCGCAAAGCGCCCGCTCACGAGGTTGAAGAGCGTCGACTTGCCCGCGCCGTTGGGCCCGATGATCGCGTGACGCTCGCCCGCGGCGACGTCGAGAGAGACGCCGCGGATGATCTGGGTCGCGCCGAAATTCTTGCGCAGCTCCACGAGCTGCAGGGCGGTGTCAGCCACGCGCGGCTCCCATCCCCGCCTCTTCGCTGGCTACACTCCACGCCGCCGCGACGCGCGGGGAAATCCAACGCCACGCGACGTAGCCGGCCGCGACGAAGAGCGCGGCTCCCAACCAGGGCCACGGGGTCGAGGTGTCCATCGACACCCAGAAGAGCTTCATGCGCACGCCCGCCTCTGGCTGCGTCGAGCGGCGATACGCCATCTCGATGAGAGTCACTGCGCCCAGAACCATCGCAAGCACCGGCACCAGCCCGAGCGCGTAGGCGCGCAGCACGCGCCCCATCGCGCGCGCGCGCACGAACGGGACGTGCAGCATCACGAGCCCGGCGAGCCCTCCGGGGAGGTAGAGCACCACCGCCATGAAGAACAGGCCGAGGTAGAGGAGCCACGCCGAGGTGTAGTCGCTCAGGCTCACCTGCAGCCAGGTGATGGCGACCGCTCCCAGGATCGCGCCGATGAAATGATGCACGCCGCCGATGTACACCATGAGGAGCACCACCCCCGAACGCGTGGCGCCAACGGCTTCCGCCGCGACGATCTCGTAGTTGATCGCATGCAGCCCGCCGGCGAGGCCGGCGAACATCGCCGAGACGGCGAACACGATGAAGCGCACGCCCTGCGGGTCGTAGCCAATGAATTCGGCGCGCTCGGGATTGTCGCGAACCGCGTTGCACATGCGCCCGGCGGGCGTGCGCATGAAAGCGTGCATGGCGAGCGCGGCGACGAGCAGCCAGAATGCGATCACGTAATAGACCTGCAGCTGCGAACTGAAGTCGAGGCCGAGCCAGTGCGGCGCCTTGGTGCGGCTTGCGGTCACGCCTTCCTCGCCGCCGAAGAATCCCGGCAGCATAAGAGTCGCCGCGTACACCAT
>JBGOST010000082.1:0-7586 GCA_041476125.1 Usitatibacter sp.
CGCGAGCCGCTTCTCCTTCGGCAACGGCACCACGAGCTCCACCCGGCTGGGCCCCTGGATCGTTTCCTCGATCTTCGGATTGCGCGCGAAGCGCCACCCGCCCAACTCGACCACCGGAATGGACATCTTGAGCGCGGGCACCTTGTCGCGCGCCGGCCACGACAGGTCGTAACGCTCGGTGACGTGCACGACCCGCCTCGCCCTGGCTTCGGCCACCAACCTGTCGCGAGCCTTCTGGTTCGCCGCACTGGCCTCCCGCTCCAGGCGCTCATAGTGATAGTCGGTCCAGATGACCGGCCCATAGAGCCCGAGGCCGAGGAAGACCACGCTCCCCACGCCAAGAACGATCGTGTTGCGGCGCCGATTCTCCCTGGAGTACCAGGCCATGCGCGTTCCTGTACGATTTCGCCGTGCGAAGCTTAGCCTGCTTTCTGCTCGGGATCGCGGGGTGCCTCGCCGCAACCGGCGTGCAGGCGCAACGCGAATCCATCCGCTCCTGTTTGCAGGGTTGGGAGCTTCCTCCGCTTAAGCTGCCCTACTTCCCGCGCTACTGGGCGCCAACCTGCACCCGCTCGGACCCGCCCAAGGACAGCGCGCCGCGCTACTTCTCGGGATCGTCGCGGTCGCTAAAGCTGGAGCTCCGGGCCGATCTCACGCCGATGGCCGAGGCGATCAGGCATCCGGTGGACCCGGACACCGCGCTCGGCTCGTCATTCAGGCATTTCGATACCTGGCTCAGGACGAATGGATTCCAGCGCATCGACGCGACGGGAAACGCTCCGACGCCGCGCAACGCGAGCTACGAGGCGATGCGGCCCCACGGCAAAGTTCGCATCTCCCTCGCGTGGCCGACCTCCGAGAGGCTGGTGATCGAATTCGAGCAGGTGCCCGGAGGGGTGCGCGGGGATGTCGCGCTGCGCAAGCCCAATGCCGCGTTTCGCTTCCACGACCCGCTTGCGGATCTCTTCAAGCTGCCGGGCGCGGAGCTCATCTCGGAGGACGTGCGCTTTCGCGACCAGCAGATCGTGCCCATCGACAACCCCTTCGTGCGCGGCAAGTTCCGCTCCTTCGACGACGGGGTCCAGCTCTTCCTGCCGGAGAAGTGGCTGGTGTATCGATTTCCGAAGGGCGTGAATCCGACCGAGGCCGAGCTCGCGCTGCGCGAGGCGCTCAAGCAGGCGGGATGGGTCCTCAAGCCGCACGGCACCGGCCCAGCCGCGTACTTCCCCGCTTCCGGGCGGCAAATCGATCTCGAGATCCGGTTCTATTTCGACGGCTATATCGGGTTCGACGTTGCACAGGTGATCGTGCGCGATCCCCTGTTCCAGAAGCAGCAGGCGCCGGTGGAGGCGAGCCTCGAGTCGCTCGGCCAGTACACCTTCGCGCCGGGCTTGCAGCCTGACGGCTCGCTCGCCGAGGACTCGACGCTGCGCCTCGCCGCGGCTTCCTATTTCATGCAGAGCAAGCACTCCCGCGAGAACAAGGAGTCGAAGTACGCGATCGAGATCGCGCCGATCGCGACCGAGGCCTCCTCCACCGAGCGGGCGAAGCAGATGGCCTCGAAAGTAAAGGACGAGCTCGCGCGCCGCGGCTGGGAGGCGAGCCGCATCATCATCCCTCCCGATTCCGCTACGCCCGGCCCGGACGCGGCGGGGCTCGCGGCGGGCGTGCGCTTGAGCCTCTACGAATGCAGGACGCGCAGCACGGACCGGCCCGGCGGCGCCGTGCTCACCTGCGAGTGCTCGCGCGAGCGCCAGCCGCCCATCACGCGACCAGGGGCGTGCTCGTAATGATCCCGAGAAAATGGTTCGACGACCCGCGTACCCGCTGGTGGGCTTTCGGGCTGATGCTGGCCGGCGCGCTTGCCGAGGTATACCTCCAAGTGTTCCACGTGCGCGAGAGCACCCGCCCGCCGCGCGAGGCCTATCCGAACGATCCCGCGATCTATGCATCGCTGGAGAAGAATTCCTCCCGTCACGGCAAGCTCGCGCAGTGGGCCCACCAATTCATGACGCTCGAGGAAGCGGGGGCGATCCTGCGCGACGAAGGCTACGAGTGCAAGGCATACGACCCGCTCTTCGGTCTTCGGTGCAGGAAGGGATCGGAGATTGCCTGGATGCCGGAGATCGAGATCAAGGCCGAGGACGGGTTCCTGCGCTTCGCGAAGGGACACTACTATTCCGCGGGAATTCCCCATGCCCGGGGATATTTCGAAGTGATCGCGCCCGGCTTCGAGTTCGCGGACGCGGGCTCCCTTGCCCGCTACATGGCGGGGCGCTTGCGCATACCGGAATTGGGAACGCCCGCGCCCGACAAACCGGTGAAGGTCCGCGGCTACCGCGAGGTCACGGAGTTCTTCAAGCGGCTCGGAATGAAATGCAGCACCGAGAGCCCGCCCGGCACGGAGGCTGTGCTGCCGGAACTGCATTGCGCGACCCGCAGCTTCGCGGGACAGGACCAGAAAATCGTCCTCAGGTTTTCGGAGGACGGCTTGCCCGCGCAGCTCGAAGGCATCATCGGCGGGCAACGCGCCACCGTCGCGCTCGCGGGACAACCCGATCGCACCGCGAACGGCCACGACGAGGTGCTGGTGCGCAACCCGGCGCAGCCCTGGCGGATGATGACGGTCGTTGAGCGCCCGGAGATCAGGGCCTTCGAGGAGAAGTTCGCCGCAACGTACGCGGCGCTCGACGAGCCCTCGAAGCGGCGCGTGTTGCGCGTCATCGCGCGCCAGCTCGACGAGCGTTTCACCGCCGACGAGGACGACGCGTCGCGCCCGCTGCTCCAGCAGCTCGATTTCGGCGCGCTGTTCGTGCGGCGCGTGGGCCAGGTGCAGGGAGGCCGCGAGATCGCCTTGAAGTCGAACTCCAAGACCTACGCCGCCTTCGCGCTCGCCGAATGCGATGGCCTGCCCGCGAGCGAGGCGCGCACGTGCTTCCTCGAGTACGACAACCTGCGCCCCACGTTGCGGCCGATGCTCGATCAAGCCGTCGCGGAGGTGAAGTCCGCCAACCCCGGCCTCGACTCGCGCCACCCGGTGATGGAACGCCTGGCGCGACTCGAGCCGCCTGCCAACGTAGGGAGCCGGAAATAGCGTGTCAGATCACCGCCTGTCGTGAGTGAAACTCGGCGCGATCCCAGGCGCGCGTGCGCAGGATTTCCGCCATCCGCATGACCGCATCCCAGATGTCCACATAGCGCAGGTAGAGCGGCGCAAATCCGAAGCGCATCAGGTCGGGAGGACGGCAGTCTCCGACCACGCCGCTTCGAATCAACGCTTGCATGACGGGATAGCTGGCCGCGTGCCGGTATGACAGGTGGCTTCCGCGCCACGTGCTCTCGCGAGGACTGATCAGCTCGAGCCCCGAGTCAACGCAGTATCGATCCACCAGCTCGATGAAGATGTCGCAAAGGGCGATGGACTTCCTGCGGATCGCTGCCATAGGCGCCTCGAGGAGAAGGTCCACACTCGCCTCGAGCCCGGCCATGGCGATGACAGGCGGCGTGCCGCTGAGGTAGCGGGAGATTCCCGCAGCCGGCTCGTATCCCGCGCGGAATTCGAACGGCCTTGCGTCGCCCATCCAGCCGGAGATCGGTTGCGTGAAGCGGTCCTGGAGTCGGCGAGCGACGTAGATGAAGGCTGGCGCCCCCGGCCCCCCATTGAGGTGCTTGTAGCCACATCCCACCGCGAAATCGGCGTCGCATCCTTTTACGTCCAGCGGCACGATGCCGGCGGAGTGGGAGAGATCCCAGACGATGATGGCGCCCTGCGCGCGAGCAGCCGATGTCACGCGGCGCATGTCGTACATGCGCGCCGTGCAGTAGTGGATGTGCGTCAGCAAGACCACCGCAATGTCCGGCCCTCTTTCGGCCAGGACCGCCTCGATGGCTTCGTCCGTGCCATCGACCAGGACCAATTCGAGATCTCCCCCGAGCTGCGCGATCACGCCCTCCAACACGTAGAGGTCGGTCGGGAAATTCGACTTCTCGGAGACGACCACGCGACGCGCGGGATTCACGCTCAGGGCGACGGACAACGCCTTGAATAGGTTGATGGAGGTCGAGTCGGCCGCGACGACCTGGCCTTTGCCGGCGCCGATCAATCGGGCGATCTTGTCGCCGGTGCGCTGCGGCAGGGAGATCCAGTCGGCGCCATTCCAGCTTTGGATGAGGTCCCTGCCCCATTCACGCTCGACTACGCCAGCGATCCGCTCGCGCGTCCGGCGCGGAAGCGCACCGAGCGAATTGCCGTCGAGATAGATGAGGCCGGGGGGAAGCTCGAATTGCGCGCGGAATTCGCGCAGCTCGTCGGCGCGGTCGAGGGCCTCGAAGTCCTGCCGGTTCTCGGTCATTGCGGAATTTTACGCACTCCGGCCGCGGATGTAAGACGGCGCCTATGCGCGAACAGGGCCGGAACTGCTATCCAATCGCGTAGCGCCCGGGCAACCTCTGGGCATGGATACCCGGTGGACCCCCTCCCGGCTGCTCGCCATCATGCTCGCCAGCGCATTGGCCTTGCCGGCGAGCGCGGGAGGCCTATATAAGTCGGTCGACGCCGACGGCGCAATCGTGTTCTCGGATGTGCCGCCACCTTCGGACGCGCGCATCGTTGCGCAAGTCCGCATGGGCGGAACGACCGGCATGGCGACGGCGCCGGGCATGCCCTACTACGAGTTCGCCGAGTCCGACGGGGCCGTGGCACGCGCGAATGCGCGGGTCGATCTCGCCGAGCACGGGCTAGCCCTGGCGCGGCAGGGGCTCTGGTCCCCGCACGATGGCTTGCGCCTGGCCGCCGCGCGCATGACGCAGGGCGACAAGGAACGCGTGGCGTTCTACAAGAAGGGCGTGCAGGTCGCGCGCCAGCAGCTGATGGACTTGCTGCGCGAGCGACGGGCGCCCATGGAGCTCGCGGCCCGCTAGCGCAACACCATCTTACGGCTCCGCGACGATGAACCCCTTTTCCTCGTCGAGCTCGAAGCGACAATGGGCCACGGCGTCGATCCAGGCACAGGTCCGCGCGAGGCCGCCGAACGAATACAAATGAATGCCGACAGGCTCGATTCCGGGCTCGGCCGCCGATCGTGCGATCGCGCGGACAACACTCTCCGGGCCACGATCGCCGATAAGGCCTGCGAGCGTGCCGGGGCGCGTGCCCAATGCGCGGACCGATGGGCCGACGCCGCAGCGAAGCGCGTACTTGAAGAGGGTCGCGAGGCTCGCGGGGCCGGCGAGGCCGGCCACGATGCGTACGCGCACGTCTCGCGCGCGAAGCTCGCGCGCCCAGGACAGGAACGGCCCGGCCTCGAAGAAGAATTGCGTGACGAAGGTGAGCTCGATCCCCTGTTGCGCGGCATAGGCGATCTTTTCCCGCTCAGCGTGGCGAAGCTCGGCTTCGGAGATGCGCGGATGTCCCTCGGGGTGCGCCGCCACGCCGACTTCACGGATCCCATTGCGGGCCAGCATTCCGCTTCGCAGCACGTCGAGGGATTGCGCGAAGGGCCCGGCCGGCACACTGCGGTCGCCGCCCACCAGCAGCACGCGCCGGACTCCGGCACGCGCGGTGAGCTGCACTACGAGGTTGTCCAGCGCCTCCACACTCGAGAGCTCGCGCGCCGGGATGTGGGGCACCGGCTCCAATCCCGCCGCGCGCGCGGCAACACAGGACGAGATCGTCTCGCGCCACGTTTGCCCCGGGACGAAGCTCACATAGGCAAGCGCGCCGCGTGCGAGGAGCTGGTGGCACGCCTTGAGCCGACTGCTGTCGTGCCACGTGATCTCCACGGATGCACGCTGCGCCAGGGCCGCGATCGCCCGCGCCTCGTCCCCGCACGCTTGCGCTCCGCTAGCCGGCGAACCGGTGGCGCGAGATGACGTAGGACTCATTCTGGAACCAGAGGCCACCGCTTTGCTGCAGCACTTCACGCGTGGCTTCGAGGTAGCGCCGATCGCCCATGACCGCCTCGAGGCGACCGTCCTCGATTTGCGCGACATAGATCGCGGCGTTCCATGCGGCGAGAAGCGTCGAGGTGCCGATCGAGGAGTTGATCTCGGAAGGCAGCGTATGCATTCGATAGCGGAAGCGCGAGCGCTGGTCGGAGTACGCGTTGAAGCTGAGCGCGCGCGCGTCGGCACCCAGCGCGCGCTTCGCGGCCTTGAGGAGGTCGTGGCGATCCATGAGGAAGGGATCTTCGCCCGGCCACACGCGCCGGATGATCTCGAGGCCGGGATCGGCGCCGCAGGAATGGATGCCGATCAATCGCCCGCCTGGGCCGAGCGCGCGCGACAGCGGGGCGATGACCTTCGTCGCCTTGAACTGCGTGCTCGCGCGTGCGCGGTACGGCTGCGAGGCGATCACCAGGTCGAAGTCGGCGCGCACGGCGCCTTGCCTGGGGCGTACGCCGTCGAGCAGCAGCCGGTGGTCGTCGCGATAGATCACGAGCACGACCGGGCGCTCGTAGACCGGATTGCCCGTCGTCTTGCTGATCTTGGCCGTCCAGTTTTCCGACAGGAATCCCTGCAGGTCGGTGATCTGCCGCTCGAACTGCCCTGCGGTGCCTCCCCTGAGCGCGAGCTCATGCCATACAAGACCGCTCGCCGCGGCGAGGGAATTCGGCCTGAGCCACGGCGCTTCCGAGTAGTACATGTTCGTCATCACCAGCACGGTGGACGGATGCTCGTGGAACCGGTCCGGCATCTTCTCCAGCGCGAGGCGGACGTCCTCCAGGCTGATCTCTTTGCCGACGATGTAGAAGGGGACGTTGGTAAACCGGTCGTGCATCGAGCGCATGAGGCGCGTGAGAACGGTGCCGTCGCCCGTGCCCGCGTCGAACACGCGCATCGCCGGCGGCCGCGGCTTGATGTTCGCGAGCTCAGCCTCGATCCGCTGCGCCACCATCCACTTCTCGGTGCAGGTGCTGACGAAGAGCAGGTACTTCTGCCGGTTGTCGTAGAAGCGAAAGCGCGTGTGCGAGTCGGGCGGGGGGGCGCGCGTCGGCCGCTTCGCAGACCTCGAAGCTGCGGCTGCCTCGGCGTCCGTGTCGGTCGCGGGTTCGCCGCCCGGCCCGTCGCGAGCGGCGGAGATGAAGGTTCGGATCCGCTCGACCGTCTGCGTCGTGAGGCGGCCGCCGGCGCGCAGGCGCGAGACGAGCTTTCCGTCGTTGGCGACGTGGCGGCCGAAGGTGCTCTCGGCCATGCCGGCCGCCTGGCAGAACGCCGCGATGTCCGCGAGCAGCCGGTCGTTGTTCACGCGGCGCGCGCGCGATGCAGGCGCGGGTTTGTGCGGCACGGCATGCATGGGACCCCTCCGCAGGATGTCCCGCATTGAAGCAGCCCACGGCTGCCCAACACAAGTGTGGGCAGGATAGTGGGATATATCCCACTAACGTGGACCTGTTGAGGGGCGGAATCCCTTAGGACTTCGCTTTCTTCGGAGGTTTCGACTTGCCGGAACTGTTGAGGGCGACCGCTTGGCGAACGAGCGCCTTGAAGGCGGACTCGTCAACTTCTTCTCCTTCGTGGATGTCGATCGCGCGGCGTACGTTTCCGTCGAGACTCGAGTTGAAGAGACGGGCCGGATCCTTGAAAGA
>JBGOST010000083.1:0-7582 GCA_041476125.1 Usitatibacter sp.
ATCTGGTCGCGCGAGGCAAGCCTCGCCACCGCGCTCAGGGATTCGGACCGGGTGGAAATCTACCGCCCGCTCACCGCCGATCCCAAGGAAAAGCGCCGCTCGCGCGTCCTCAGGTCTTCGACTCGATCTCGAAACGGGCCTTGATCCAGTCCGCGCCCTTGCGAATGATCCGGTTCAGGCGCACGCGGTAGCGCGCGCCGCCCACGCCGATGGACAGGTTCTGGTCGGCGCGAAAATCGCCGGCGCGCACGAGAATCGAATCGAGCTTGGCGTTCGGATCGATCCCGGGAAGGTAAAGCGCCTGCAGGCCGGCGGTGGCGCCGTCGGAAACGAGCTCCACCGGGATCGGGCGATACGCGAGCACTTCGACGCCGATCAGGATCTCCCCGCGGATTCGGTTGGCGAGCTTGCGCACGATGGTGCCGACGATCCATCCGCCGGTGTCGTGGTTGCGCAGCGCGATGACGCCGTTCAGCAGGACGAGGTCGCCGGCCGCGCGGTCCACGAGCAGCCCGTAGCCCTTGGAGCTCAGGTCGTAGACGCGCCAGCGCTCGATGTCGGGATCGGCGGGGCCTTCTTCGGCCGCCGCCGCAGTCGCGGCGGGCATGAGCGACATCCCCGCGGGCGTGATCTCGATCGTCTCCGTAAGCGCCGGCACCTCGGCCGCGCGCGGCGTGGTCGCGTGCGACGGCGCCTCGCGGACCTTGCGCATCACGCGATCGACGCCCAGCACCACGTCGACCTCGCGGTCCTCGAAATGGGTGCGCTCCTCGATGCGGTTCTCGCTTCCGGCGAGGATCGACTGGTAGAGCTTCTCGATGATGGCGAGCAGCGCCGCGTGCTGCTCGACGGGAAAGAGCGCCCCGGCGCCGTAGCCGGCATAGAGGCGGCCCTGGCGCAGCCCCGCCTGCACTTCGTCGATCTGCGTCTTCAGCCCCTCGGCACGCACGTAGCGCATGGATTCGCCGTGGCTTTCCTTGCGTATCAGGTGGATCCCGGATTCCGACAGGAGGTCGACGTAGAACAGGTGGTGGCGCGTCGAGAACTCGGAATCGAGCGCGTAGTCGTTGCACCACGACGAGAACCAACCGTCGGCGATCTCGATCTGGATCTTTGTGAGGTTGCCGGTGTTGAGCATGTCGAGAAGGAGCGTGCGCAGGTATAGCGACTGCACCGACGGCTTGAAGCTCGGCTGCGACGGGTGGAGCGCGAAGGGCACCTGCGAGTAGCCGTCGCTCTCGGCGAGCGCGTAGAGCGCGTGCACCTGCTTCCACGGCACCGCGCGGCCGCCTTCGCCGAGGAAGTAGCCCCACTTCACGAAGGCGTGGATCGCGTTCAGCGCGAGCCCGGTGACGCGGAACATCACGTCGAGCGCCTCGCGCGTGGTCGCCCAGGCGTTGCGGTTGCGCAGGAACCGTTGGAAACCGTTCGCCCCCTCGAGGCAGATGCGCTGGATATTCAGCGCGAAATCGCGGTCGGTCTCCGAGATTGACGGCGGCTGGCGCAGGAACTCGATCTGGTCGTAGAGGAGCAGCGCCTGGAAGTGCTCCTCCATGCGCATGAGGTCCTGCAGCCTCTCGAGCGTGAAGCTGCCGGCGTCCTTCCCCAGCTCGCGAATGGTCGACAGGAACTGCGTGCGCGCATCCGCGTCGCGGACGCTCTTGGTCCCGAGGGCGCGCTCGACATCGACGTCGCTCGTGGCCATGGTCAGGCGACCGTGAACATCTCGACGTTGCGCAGCGCCGGCATCGGGTTGGGCACCAGGTCCTGCTCGTTGATCCCGGCCTGCGCCATGAGCGCCTTGCGCAGCTCGTTGGCGAGCACCTCGTTCTGGAAGTCCATCGGCGCGTTGAGCCAGTTCTCGGCGATCGGGTCGAAGGTCGATTCCGCGGCGATCCTGCGCGCCTCGCTCGGGCCGATGGTCTCGAAGCTCTTGAAGCTTTCGTCCTGGTAGAGCGTGTTGCCCGGGTCGATCTCCCGGCCGAAGAACTGCACCTTGCGCCAATAGTCGCTCTTGCCGTGCTCCTCCTTGAAGCGGAACGCGAGGTCGGCGAACTGGCCGCTCAGCCGCTCGAGGCGGAAGATCTCGAAGAGCGCCAGCCACGTCTTCACCTCTTCGGGTCGGCGCTCGACGGCGAAGTGCAGCAGCTCTATGGAGCGGGCGAGGGCGCCGTCCTCGTAGAAGAGCCGCGCGCCCTTCACCACCGAGTCTGGATCGTCCAGGACGATGGTGCGGTTGAGGATCTCGGGGAAGCGCTCCTCGATGTAGCGTCGCCGCAGGTCGTCGGCGCCCTCGGTGGGCAGCCGCGTGGCGAGCGACGCGTCGGATTCCATGGAGCGGCGCTCGAACTCCTCGGCCACGCTCTCCTCCTCCAGGATCGGATCCTGCCGCTCGAACTCTTCGGCGACCACGATCGGTTCGTCGACCGCTCCTTCGACCGCTCCTTCCTCCGTTTCCTCTTCGTAAGTCACTTCGCTGCGGCGCCGCGCCAGCCGCCAGACGAGGATCACGAGCGCAGCGACGACCAACGCGAGAAGCGCCCAGAGCCAGTAGGCCTGGATCGCGCCTTCGATTTCTCCCGGCTTGGCCGCGGCTCTCGGCGCCGGGGGAGGTGCTGCCGGCGTGGACGCCGCAGGAGGAGGCGTCCTGGCCTCGGGCTGGCCCATCGCGACCGGGGGCGGCTCGATGGGCGCCGGCTTCGTAGGTTCGACCCTGGCCGTCCGGGGGGGCTCGACGACCGGCGGCGGGGAAGGCTGGATGGCGACCGGCTTCGGAGGCTCGATCACGACGGGCTTCCGAGGCTCGACCACGACGGGCTTCGGGGGCTCGACCGCAACCGGCTTCGCAGGCTCGACGACCTTCGGCGCCGCTTTCTCGGCCACCGGGGGCTTCGGCGGCTCGACAATCCGGGGCGCAGGCGCAGGTTCGGCCTTTGCCGGCGGGAATGACGCGGGCATTCCGGCGAGCTTCAGCTGCAGCTCCGCAACGCGCGTCTCGAGCTGCTTCACGCTGTTGCGCAGGGCCAGCACGGCGGCGACCTGGTCGTCGGCATCGAGGATGAGCTGGCGATCGCGCAGCTGCGCGCGCATGCGATCGTCGAACGCGCGGCTGCGCGTGAGATCCACCTCTCCCGACGAAAGCTTCAGCTGATATCCGGGCGCACTCTTTCCACGCGCGGTGCGGTGGGGGGGAAGCACGACCGGCGCGGCACGCTCCGGACGCGCTCGAGCCTCTATCACGGGAGGCGCGACCGGTTTCTCGCGCGGCGCGGCGGCTACTCGGGGCGCACGCGGCGCACGCGGCGCGGCAGGGCGCTCGACGTCGCTACGCGCGGGCGGCGGCGCGGCGGGCTCGGCGCGGGGCGTCGAAGCGATTCGGGTCTGCGCGGGCGCAAGAGCGCGGGCGAATGTGCGCAGGTCGGGAAGCGCGACCGGCGTATCGACCGGAATCGGATCCGTGTCGGCGAGCGCGGCGAGGGGGGGATTGGTCGCGCGCAGGGCATCGATGTACGACTTCTTCGCGCCCCGGTTGCCCGGAAAGATCGCATTCGAGATCGATTCCAGCGTATCGCCGACGCGCGCGATGAGGGTGGCGACGATGGATAGGGGTGCCGCACTCGGGGCCACCGCTGCGACCGGCCGTTGGCCGACGAGGATCGAATAATCGCGCCGGTATGGGTTCGCCAGTCCCGCGCACGTGGCGATGATGCCGACCATCAGCGCCGGGTCGTCCACCGGCGTGCTCGAGCGAATGCGCAGCACCGTTCCCTGCGCCGATCTCTCGATCGAAATGCTCGCCGCACCCAGGCGGGGAATCTCGGTGGCGGGTTCGCGGGCGAGCGTGAAACAAGACGGCTCGACCGACTCTCCGCGATCGATCGTGACGGGCACGCGCAGGTCGAGGCTCTCGCCGAGCGCGGAGCGCACCTGGGCATCGCCCAGCGCGATCGCGCCCGAATCGGGCGCGAGCCACGCGAAGCCCGCCGCCAACAGGATCGCTAGGGGACGCGGTCCCGTCCGCCAAGAGTGCGCCACATATTCTCCTTGTCGTCCATTGCCCGGGACGTTGCGGGGATCACGCCTACTTGCAGGCCTCGTCGACGTCGCGCCGGGCCTTGTCGCGCGCGGCGCTGATTTCGTTCTCTTCCATGAAGCTGCGTTCACCCTTCTCGTTGTACTTGTAGATGCGCCCGCCGTCGGAATAGGTCTGCAGGGCGTTGCGCGCCTGGGCGCACCGCTCCTGGTTCTCCTCGGCGCGGCGTGCCGTCTCTTCAGACTTCTTGGCCTTCTCGCGGTTCTCGGCGCGCGCCTTCTCGAGCTCCTTGTCACGCTCGAGGAAGCTCTTCGGCCCCGCCGTGGGGGGGCCCGGCGGCGCGGAAATCTGCTTGCTTTCGACGTTGATCGGCGGCTGGTCGGAGTAGACCGTTTTTCCGTCCTTGTCGACGTACTTGTAGAGCTGGGCGCCGGCCAGCGGGGCCAGCGCGCAGGCGAAGATGAGGACGGTGAGGCGCTTCATGAAGGACTCCTTCCCTGACACTGATGATGGCGGCCTCATTTGACCGCCGGATAAGCGAGCTGCTCCAGGCCCAGCTGCGCGAGCTCGCTGGCCCTGCGGGCATGGCGGATCGCCGTCCCGGGGTCCTTTGAAGCGACGGCCTGGCGCGCGGACAACAAATCCTCCCATGCCTTGAGCCACAGCGCGCGCTTGGCGCGCGCGCGCTGGACGTCGGTTTCGGCCTGCGCCAGCAACGCCTTCGCTTCCTCGGCGAGCGCCGCATCGTCTCGAATCGGCGCCGATGCGCCCGCCTGGGGCGGCGGGGCGGGTGGCCCGGTGACCTCGCTCGGAGCGGCCGCGCAACCGGCCAGCAGCACCCCGAAAACGGCTTGGCAAAGGCGTGAAGTTTCAAGCATTTACGATACCTTATCGAGAAAAGACTCGAACGTCAATGAGAAGCATGACTAGAACGCGCCGGCGCTCCGTGCGGTTGTCCGGGGAGGGGTCGATCTGTATAATTTCGTTTTGCAGCGAAGGGTTTGAAGATGCGCGTCATACAGAAAGCGCTCACGTTCGACGACGTCCTCCTGGTTCCCGCCCACTCGACCGTCCTGCCCCGCGAAGTCAGCCTCGCCACCCGCCTCACCCGCTCGATCCAACTGAACATCCCGCTGCTGTCCGCCGCCATGGATACGGTGACGGAGTCGCGCTTGGCGATCGCGCTCGCCCAGGAAGGCGGCATCGGCATAGTTCACAAGAACATGCCGCCCGCGGCACAGGGCGCCGAAGTCGCGAAGGTGAAGCGCTTCGAGAGCGGCGTGGTGAAGGACCCGATCACCATTTCGCCGACCATGACCGTGCGCGAAGTGCTCGAGATCACGCGCAGGCATCGCATCTCCGGACTGCCGGTGCTCGAAGGCAAGCGTGTCGTGGGCATCGTCACCAATCGCGACCTGCGCTTCGAGGAGAACCTCGACCAGCCGGTGAAGAACATCATGACGCCGCGCGACAAGCTCGTGACGGTGAAGGAAGGCGCGAGCCTCGAGGACGCGAGGGCGCTCATGCATCGCCACCGCCTGGAACGCGTGCTGGTTATCAACGGCGACTGGGAACTGCGCGGGCTCATGACGGTAAAGGACATCCTCAAGTCCTCGGAACATCCCAATGCATGCAAGGACCTTCTCGGCCGGCTGAGGGTCGGGGCCGCGGTCGGCGTCGGTGAAGGCACCGAGGAGCGCGTCGCGGCACTGGTCGAGGCCGGTGCCGACGTGATCGTGGTGGATACCGCCCACGGCCACGCCCAGGCGGTGCTCGACCGCGTGAAGTGGATCAAGAAGACATTTCCCCAGATGCAGGTGGTGGGCGGCAACATCGCCACGCGCGACGCGGCGAAGGCGCTCGTGGACCATGGCGCCGACGGCGTGAAGGTTGGCATCGGGCCGGGCTCCATTTGCACCACGCGCATCGTCGCCGGGGTGGGCGTGCCGCAGATCACCGCGATCCAGAACGTGGCCGAGGCGCTCAAGGGGACCGGGATCCCCTGCATCGCCGATGGCGGTATCCGCTACTCGGGAGATATCGCCAAGGCGGTCGCGGCGGGGGCCGGAAGCGTGATGCTGGGAAGCCTGTTCGCGGGCAGCGAGGAGGCGCCGGGAGAGATCGAGTTGTTCCAGGGGCGCTCCTACAAGTCCTATCGCGGCATGGGCTCGCTCGGCGCGATGCAGAAGGGCTCGAGCGATCGCTACTTCCAGGACGCCGAGATGAACGCCGACAAGCTCGTCCCCGAGGGTGTCGAGGGGCGCATTCCCTACAAGGGGCCGGCCACGGCGATCGTGGACCAGCTCATGGGCGGGTTGCGCGCGAGCATGGGCTACACCGGCTGCCGCACCATCGAGGAGATGAGCACGAAGGTCCAGTTCGTCGAGATCACCTCGGCTGGCGTTCGCGAGTCGCACGTGCACGACGTACAGATCACCAAAGAGGCGCCCAATTACCACGTCGATTGAGTCCCTCGCGGCCAAGCCCCCCGTCCGGGCTTCGCTGGACAAGATCCTCATCCTCGATTTCGGCTCCCAGGTCGCGCAGTTGATCGCCCGGCGCGTGCGCGAGGCCGGCGTGTATTGCGAGCTGCATCCCCACGACGTCGACGCCGAGTTCGTGCGCGCATTCAATCCGCGCGGCGTGATCCTGTCCGGGAGCCACGCTTCCGTCACCGAGGAGGAGACCGCGAGAGCGCCGCAGGCGGTCTTCCAGCTCGGCGTGCCGGTCCTGGGAATCTGCTACGGGATGCAGACGATGGCCGCGCAGCTCGGCGGCGCGGTCGAGCCCGGGAAGGTGCGCGAGTTCGGCTACGCGGAAGTGCGCGTGCGCGGCCATTCGCGCTTACTCGACGGCATCCAGGACCGCGTCAACGAGCGCGGCGAGGCTTTCCTCGAGGTGTGGATGAGCCATGGCGACAAGGTCACCGCGCTTCCGCCGGGCTTCAAGCTGATCGCATCCAACGATGCCTGCCCCCTGGCGGGGATGGCCGACGAGGCGCGCCGTTTCTACGCGGTGCAGTTCCATCCCGAGGTCACGCACACCCGGCAGGGCAAGGCGATCTACACGCGCTTCGTGCACGACATCTGCGGGTGCGGCGCGCAGTGGAACATGCCGCAGTTCGTGCCGCAGGCCGTGGCGCGGGTGCGCGAGCAGGTGGGCAAGGACGAAGTGATCCTGGGCCTGTCGGGCGGCGTCGACTCCGCGGTGGCGGCGGCCCTCATCCACAAGGCGATCGGCGACCAGCTCACCTGCATCTTCGTCGACACCGGGCTCCTGCGCCTGGGCGAGGGCGACCAGGTGATGCAGGCATTCGCGAAGCACCTCGGGGTGAAGGTCGATCGCGTGAACGCCGCCGGCGAGTTCTTCGCGGCACTCAGGGGCGTGGGCGATCCCGAGGAGAAGCGCAAGATCATCGGCCGCCTGTTCGTCGACGTTTTCCAGCGCGAGGCGAAGCGCAAGCCCAAGGCGAAGTGGCTCGCGCAGGGCACGATCTATCCCGACGTCATCGAGAGCGCGGGCGCCAAGACCAAGAAAGCGGTCACCATC
>JBGOST010000084.1:0-7475 GCA_041476125.1 Usitatibacter sp.
CCTTCCTCGAACAGGTGGCGCTTCGAGTAGGCGCCCGAGACGAGGATGCCGACCTTCTTGTCGGCGAAGGTGTTCGAGATGAGGAAGGCCGTGCGCGGATCGGTCTCGCGCGACAGGTCGTTGTAGCGGCCTTGCGCCGACGCGGTGGCGACGAAGCCGGGGAAGTCGAACGGCTTCGAGGTCACGAGGTCCACCGTGGCGCCGAGCGAGCCTTCGTCGACGTCCGCCGACGAGCTCTTGCGCACGATGACGGTGCTGAACAGCTCGGCCGCGAAGACGTTGAAGTCGAAGCCGCGCGAGCGGTTGTTGCCGCCCGAGCTGTCGGTGCCGCCGGTGGTCGCGAGCGCCTCGATGCCGTTGATGCGCACGCGCGTGAAGTCGAGCCCCAGGCCGCGCACGGTGATGTTGCGGCCTTCGCCCGCGTCGCGGTCGATCACCACCCCCGAGACGCGCTGGAGCGCCTCGGCGAGGTTGGTGTCGGGGAACTTGGCGATGTCCTCCGCCTTGATGACGTCGACGATGCCGGCGTTCTCGCGCTTCTCGTTGAGCGCGCTTTCGAGGGAAGCGCGAAAGCCCGTGACGACGATGGTCTCGGTCGAGTCGGCCTTCCTGGGTTCGGGTGGCTGCTGGGCCTGCGCCGGGTTCATCGCGGCGAGCACGGCAAGCGCGATCGGCGACAACAGGAACTTGTTATGTTTTTTCATGGCCTCTCTCCTTCGTTTTTTCGTTCTCTCTCGGCAGGAGCGGGAAAACGTTTTTCTAATCTATCCACCTAGGTTTTGGATGTCAACCTGAGCGGCGAAAAGAAAACGTTTCCTGCGACGAGGAAACGTTACCTGGAGGCGTCCTGGCGGGCGGGCTTGCGCGCCTTGGGAGGCTTGACGGGGAGCGCGGGCGCGGTGCGCGCCATCGTCGAATCGCGCAGCACCAGGCGCGGCTCGATCATCATGTGGCCGGTGTCGCGCTTCTCGCCGGCGATCTGGCGAAACAGCATGCGCATGCCTTCCTCGCCGAGGAGCTCGCTCTGCGTATCGACGGTGGTGAGCGCCGGGCTGGTGAAGCGGCCGAAGGGAATGTTGTCGATGCCGACCACCGAGAGGTCCGCGGGGATGGAGACCCCCAGCAGCCGCGCCACGCCCATGAAGCCGATGGCGACCAGGTCGTTGTAGCAGAAGACCGCGTCGTGCTTTTCCTTGCGCAGCACGATCGACGAGCACACCCGCTCGCCCTCCACGATCGTCGGGGTGCGCACGTCGTAGCGGGTGAGCGGCAGGCCATGCGCCTCGAGGCATTCGCTCAAGCCGCGCATGCGCTCCACGTCGGGAACGGCGGGGGCGAAGCCCACGTAGGCGATGTTGCGATGGCCCTGCTTCACGAGCAGCTCTCCCATCATGTAGGCGGCCGCGTAGGCGTCGATGCTGATGCTGGGAAAGCCCTTCGGCGCGCGGCGCCCGGAAAGGACCACCGGCTTGCCGAAATCCAGCACGCGGCTCAATTGCTCCTCGGGCATGCGCGTGCTGACGATGAGGCCGTCGACCCGCCGGCTCAGCGCGTCGAGCAATTCGTCCTCGCGCGACTGGCTCTCCTCGGTATCGACGAAGAGGAGGTTGTAGCCGTGCTCGAGCGCGATGCGGTTCGCGCCCTTGATCATGTTGGTGAAATGCGGGTTGCAGATGTCGAGGATGGCCACCCCGACCGATCCGGTCTTGCCGGTGATCATGCTGCGCGCCAGCGGGTTGGACTGGTACTGGAGCTCGTCGATCGCCGCCTGGATCCTGCGCTCGACCCCCGAGGTGAAGCGCTGTGCCGAATTGATGAACTTCGATACGGTGGCGATCGAGACTCCGGCCCGTGCCGCGACTTCGCGAATGGTGGGTTTCTTTTTCATCGGGGAACGCTTGCCGCGATTTTAGCACCTTGACGGGGAAAACGTTTTCCCTATAATGGTTTTCATGAGCGAACAACAAGAATATCGCCGCCTCCTGCTCACCGGCGCCGCGGGAGGCCTGGGCAAGGTGTTGCGCCAGCGCCTGAAGCCGTTCACCCGCGTCCTGCGCGTCTCCGACCGGGTGGACCTGGGAGCGGCGAATCCCGATGAAGAGGTGGTGTCGTGCGACCTCGCCGACAAGGCGGCCGTCCATGAGCTCGTGGCGGGCGTGGATGCCGTGGCGCATTTCGGCGGCGTCTCTGTCGAGACGCACTTCGAGCCGATCCTGCAATCGAACATCGTCGGCGTCTTCAATCTCTACGAGGCGGTGCGCAAGCACGGGGTGAAGCGCGTGGTCTTCGCCAGCTCCAACCACGTGACCGGGTTTTACAAGCAAACGGAAAAGATCGACGCCGATGCGCCGATGCGCCCGGATGGATTGTATGGAGTGAGCAAGTGCTTCGGCGAGAGCCTGTCGCGCTTCTACTTCGATCGCTACGGGATCGAGACCGTGTGCCTGCGCATCGGGTCGTCCTTTCCCACCGTCAGGGACCGCCGCATGCTGGTCACGTACCTGAGCTACGACGACCTGGTGGAGCTGGTGCGCTGCGCGCTTTTCGCGAAGCAGCCGGGGCACACCGTGATCTTCGGCGCGTCCGACAACTCGCTTAAATGGTGGGACAACTCCAAGGCCGCCCACCTTGGCTTCAAGCCCAGGGATGCCTCCGACGCGCAGCGCGAGCGCGTCGAAGCCGCCAACCCGCCTCTCGACCCTTCCGATCCCGCCGGCATCTTCCAGGGCGGCGCCTTCGTCTGCGCCGGTCCCTTCGACGACTGAAGAATCCAAACTCGCCACCCCCCGCATCCAACCCCCCGGACGTGCGAAAATTTCCCCCTTTCCCGCTGGAATCCCCATGACCCCCACGATTCGCCGCAACATCCAGATCCTGCTATGCGGATCCGCACTTGCCCTGGCCACCGCGTGCTCGACCCTTGCGCCCATGGCGCAGCAGGAAGCCGTACCGGGCCAGCTTCCGATCCGTGATTTCTTCAGCAAGCCCGAGCGCGCCTACTACGCGTTGAGCGAGGACGGCAACACGCTCGGCTTCATGCAGCCGGTGACCGTGGAGGGCGGCAAGCGCCGCCTCAACGTGTTCGTGCAGGCGATCGAGGGCAGCCGGCCCGTCGGCGAGCCGCGCAAGCTCACCAACGAGACCGCGCGCGACATCAGCCGCTACTACTGGAAGGGCAGCGACACCATCCTCTATTCGAAGGACTTCGGCGGCGACGAGAATTTCCACGTGGTCGCCGTGGACGTGAAGACGGGTCGCATCACCGACCTCACGCCGGGCGAGAAGGTGCGCGCCGAGATCCAGGACGACCTCCCCAACGATCCGGACCACATCCTGGTGGCCCACAACGCGCGCAATCCGGAGTTGTTCGACGTCTATCGCGTCAACCTGCGCACCGGCAGGCAGGAGCTGGTCGCGCAGAACAAGGGCGACATCATCGGCTGGCAGACCGACCACGCGGGCCGCGTGCGCATGGCGGTGCGTTCGGTGGGCCTGGACACGATCACGCTTTATCGCCCCGACGAGAAGAGCGAGTTCAAGCCGATCATCACCACCGACTACAAGACCGAAGTCGACCCGGCGTTCTTCACCGCCGACAACAGCAAGGTCTACATGATCAGCAACCGCGGGCGCGACAAAAAGGCGCTCGTCGTGGTCGACCCGGCGCGGCCCGACGCGGAGGAAGTGCTCTTCGTCGATTCGCAGGTCGATGCGAGCGGCGCGGATTGGTCGCGCGCGCGCAAGCGGCTCACGGCCGCCACTTACGTGAAGGACAGGACCGAGCGCAAGTTCTTCGATCCATACGTGGAATCGGTGTTCTCGAAGCTGGCGGGAAAGCTTCCGGGCATGGAGTTCGAGCTGCAGAATTCCAACCAGGCCGAGGACAAGTTCGTCGTCGCCGCCTACAGCGACCGCACACCGGGCGCGCGCTACATCTACGACGCGAAGTCCGACGCGCTTTCGAAGCTGGGCGACATCAATCCGAAGATCCACGCCGGGCAAATGGCGCCGATGAAGCCGATCCAGTACACGAGCCGCGACGGCCTCGCCATCCACGGCTATCTCACCCTCCCCGTCGGACGCGAGCCGAGGAACCTGCCCTGTGTCGTGAACCCGCACGGCGGCCCCTGGTACCGCGATCAGTGGCGCTACATCCCCGAGATCCAGTTCCTCGCCAACCGCGGCTACTGCGTGCTGCAGATGAATTTCCGCGGCTCCACCGGCTACGGCCGCAAGTTCTGGGAGGCGAGCTTCGGCCAATGGGGCCTGAAGATGCAGGACGACATCACCGACGGGGTGCGGTGGCTCATCGCGCAGGGCATCGCCGATCCGAAGCGCATCGGCATCTATGGCGGCAGCTACGGCGGCTATGCGACGCTCGCCGGCGTGGTCTACACGCCGGATCTCTACGCCGCGGCCGTCGATTACGTGGGCGTGTCGAACCTCTTCACGTTCCTCAACACCATCCCGCCGTACTGGAAACCGTTCCTGCCCAAGTTCCACGACATGGTGGGACACCCCGTGAAGGATGTGGAGCGCCTGAAAGCCACTTCTCCGGTCATGGGCGTGGACCGGATCAAGACCCCGCTCTTCATCGTGCAGGGCGCGCGCGACCCGCGCGTGAACAAGGCGGAGAGCGATCAAGTGGTCGAGGCGCTGAAGAAGCGCGGCGTCGAGGTCCAGTACATGGTGAAGGACAACGAAGGCCACGGCTTCCGCAACGAGGAGAACCAGTTCGAGTTCTACGCGGCGATGGAGAAGTTCCTGGGCGAGCGGCTGAAACCCTGACCGGATCCAAAGTTCGCTAGCGAACAGACGGTTCCGGGATCGGCCGGTACCCTTGGCCTATGCCCGCATTTCGGCGGGCTGTCCTACCGTCAAAGGAAAAAGCATGACAAACGTCACTCGCAAGTTTGCATCCCTGGTCGGCATCGTGTTCATGGCGACGGCGCTGGGTTGCGCCTCGACCGCGAAGCACGAAGGTACCGGCGAATACATGGACGACTCCGTCATCACCACCAAGGTGAAGACGGCCATCTTCAAGGAACCGACCCTCAAGTCCGCCGAGATCAACGTCGAGACGTACAAGGGCATCGTTCAGCTGAGCGGATTCGTGAGCTCGAAGGCGAACGAGTCCCTGGCAGTAACAGTTGCGCAGGGCGTCCCGGGCGTAAAGTCCGTCAAGAACGACATGCGCTTGAAGTAACGCAATAACCGCCCCGCGCCCCGGGCCTTGCGATACGGCTTGCGGGCCCGGCGGCGACGCGGTTCGCCCTCCCGCGGCAGAGGATTCCCGAATTGAACGTGAGCGGGCGGACGATTGTTGGACGATTGCTCGAGATCAAGGCGCGTTTCGGTCGCGCCGACTCGTTCGGGAAAGACGCAGGCGAAGAGCCACCGCTGCGGTCGGAGCTGTTCAGCGCCGATCAGATGGAGCAGCACGGCAGGAACCTCGCGGTCGCGCACCGGTTGGCGCCGGGCCGTGCCCCCGACCGGCTGCTGGCACGCCTCGCGGATAACGAACGCATCCTGGTGGAAGTCTGCGGCGAGCTGACTGCCGCGGTCGCGGCGAACCGCCGCATCACGCCCGCCGCGGAATGGCTGCTCGACAATTTCTATTTGATCGAGGAGCAGGTCCGCACCGCCAAGCGGCACTTGCCCAAGGGGTACAGCCGCGAGCTTCCCCGATTGGCGCTCGGGCCCTCCGCCAAGCTTCCGCGCGTCTACGACCTCGCCTTCGAGGCGATCTCCCATGGCGACGGCAGGGTCGACGTGGAAAGCCTTTCGCGTTTCGTGGCGGCCTACCAGTCCGCGATCCCGCTCAAGCTGGGCGAATTGTGGGCCATACCCATCATGCTGCGGCTCGCACTCATCGAGAATCTGCGCCGCGTCGGAGTGCGGATCGGCGCCGCCACGCTCGACCGCAACCGGGCCGATGCGTGGGCGGACCAGATGATGGAAGTCGCCGAGCACGATCCCCGGAGCCTGATCCTGGTGATCGCGGACATGGCGCGCTCCAACCCGCCGATGGTGAGCTCGTTCGTCGCAGAGCTGGCGCGCCGGCTGCAGGGGCAGAGCGCCGCGCTGGCCCTGCCGCTCACCTGGATCGAGCAGCGTCTTTCCGAGTCGGGTCTTTCGATCGAACAGCTGGTGCAATCGGAAACGCAGCGGCAGGCGGGCGACCAGGTCTCGATCAGCAACACCATCGGCAGCCTGCGATTCCTGGGATCGATGGACTGGCGCGATTTCGTCGAGACGATGAGCGCCGTCGAACAGAAATTGCGGGAAGATCCGGGCGGGCTCTACGGCAGGATGGATTTCGCGACTCGCGACCGTTACCGGCACGTCGTGGAGGAGATCGCCAGGCGCAGCCCCCTGTCGGAGAGCGAGGTGGCGCGCAAGGCGATCCAGCTGGCGCACGAGCGCACCGCCGGCTCCGCCCACCGCAGCGGCGACGACGATCGCGCGGCCCATGTGGGCTTCTACCTGATCGACAAGGGACGAGCGCGTCTCGAGCGGGCGGCGCAGATGCGCCTTTCCCTTCTCGAGGCTCTGCGCAGGTTGGGGCGGCGGACCCCTTTGGTTCCGTACCTCGGCGCGATCGCGGTGATCACGCTCGCCCTCGCCGCGGCCCTGTTGGCGAAGGCGCGCGGCGACGGCGTTGCCGATGCCGCGCTCGTGGCGCTCGGCATCCTCCTGCTGTTGGCCGCGAGCCAGCTGGCCGTGGGAATGGTGAACTGGCTGGCTACGTTGCTGGTGACGCCGCGCCCGTTGCCGCGAATGGACTTTTCCCAGGGGATACCAAAGCCGTCGCGGACGCTGGTGGTGATCCCGACGATGCTCACCGGCGGCGAAAACACGGAAGGCCTGCTCGAGGCGCTGGAGGTGAGGTTCCTCGCCAATCGCGACGACCATCTGCATTTCGGCCTGCTGACCGATTACGCGGACGCGTCCGAGGAAACGTTGCCCGAGGACGAGTCCCTGCTGCGCCAGGCTCGAAAGGGAATCGAAGGCCTGAACGAAAAGTATCCGCGTGCGGCGAACCCGGCCGATGGCGGCGCGACCGGCGACACCTTCTTTCTTTTTCACCGTCCACGCCTCTGGAACGCGCAGGAACGGGTGTGGATGGGCCACGAGCGCAAGCGTGGCAAGCTCGGGGACCTGAATTCGCTCCTGCGCGGTGGCGGGACCGCTCGCTTCAGCCTCGTCGTCGGCGATACGGTGGTGCTGTCGAACGTGAAGTACGTGATCACGCTCGACACCGACACGCAGCTGCCGCGCGACTCGGCGCGGCAGTTCGTCGGCGTGTTGGCGCACCCGCTGAACCGCGCGCGCTTCGATGCGCGCAAGGCAAGGGGCCTGGTGACCGAAGGCTACGGAATCCTGCAGCCACGCGTGAGCATCAGCCTGCCCGGGGCGAACCGCTCGTGGTACGCGCGCCTGCACCGCGGGGACCCGGGCATCGATCCCTATAC
>JBGOST010000085.1:0-7460 GCA_041476125.1 Usitatibacter sp.
GGACCCGAGGTTTGCCGCGATGAAGCGCACTTTCCAGCCGTCGACCACCCACCGCAAGAAGACGCACGGGTTCCGGGCGCGCATGAAAACGGCCAGCGGCCGCGCCGTGATCAACGCGCGGCGCGCCAAGGGCCGCAAGCGCGTCGCAGTCTGAACGTCGCGATGGCGCGGAGCGCCCGGAAAGAGGGCTATTCCCGGCGCCACCGCTACGATGCGCACGGATCGTTCGGCGTGGTCCTGCGCGGGTCGCGCAAGCTGCGGGGCGGCTTCGCCGTGATCCATGTGACCGCGGGTCGAGGCGTCGAATCGCGCCTTGGCATCGCCCTCACGCGGCGTCTGGTGCCACGCGCCGTCGACCGCAATCGGCTGAAGAGGATGGCGCGCGAAGCCTTTCGCCGCCATCCGGTGAAGCACGCCGGCCTCGACTGCGTGGTCGCATTGCGCGGAGCCTTCGACGCGGCCCACGTGGCGGCTGTAGTCGAGGAGATTCGCGCCCAGTTCGACCAACTCGCCGGACGCCCTCGAGCTGAATGATGAAGCAGCTCCTTCTCGCCGCCATACGCGGCTACCGGTTCCTGTTGAGTCCCTGGTGGGGAAACCAATGCCGATTCGCGCCCACCTGCTCGGAATACGCGACGCACGCGGTCGAACGGTACGGCACGCTTCGCGGCTCGTGGCTGGCAATCCGGCGGGTTTCCCGTTGTCACCCATGGCATCGCGGCGGTTTCGACCCGGTGCCGTGATTCCTGCCCTATCGTGATGGAAACCCAACGCCTCATCGCCCTGGTGGTCTTTTCGTTCTCCGCGCTGCTCCTCTGGGACGCGTGGCAGAAGCACAACGCGCCCAAGCAGGTCGCGCCGAGCGCTAGCACGGCTCCGGCGGTGCCCGGCGCGCCCTCCGTGCCGCCGCCGCAGCCATCGCCAGGGGCCCCGACAAGCGCGCCCGCCGTTCCGCAGGCGCAGGCTCCCGTGGCCGGCGGCGAGCCGATCGTGGTCAAGACGGACCTCTTCGACGTCGAGCTGAGCACGCTCGGCGGCGACGTGCGCCGCGTCACGATGAAGCAGGTGCACTCGGCGCTCGACCGCACGCAGCCCCTCACCCTGCTCGAGGCCAATCCCAAGCATTTCTTCGTCACGCAGACGGGACTGCTTGGTGATGCACTGCCGACGCACAAGACGATGTACGAGGCCGAGCGCCGGACCTATGTGCTCGACGGGGGACAGGACGCACTCGAGGTGCGCCTCACGGCGCGCGAGGGCGACGCGGAGGTCGTCAAGAAGCTGCGATTCTCGCGTGGCAGCTACGTGATCGACGTGGCTTACGAGATCGCGAACAAGTCCGGCAAGGCGATCGCGCCCTATGCTTATTTCCAGTTCCTGCGCGACGGCAATCCGCCCGACGAGCAGGCCGCGCAGACCAGCGCCTTCGCCGGCGTCACCACCTTCACCGGCCCGGCCGTCTACACCGAGGAAGCGAAGTTCGCGAAGGTCGACTTCAAGGACATCGACAAGGGAAAACAGTCGCACGTGAAGAAGGCGAAGGACGGCTGGATCGGCATCATCCAGCACTATTTCGTGTCGGCGTGGCTTCCCAAGGCGGGACTCGAGCGCGAGTACTTCACCAGCAAAGTCGGCGAGAACCTCTACACCGCCGGTGTCGTCGTTGCCCTTGGATCGATCGCGCCGGGCGCTTTCGCGACGGTCGACGTACCGGTGTATATCGGCCCGCAGGAGACCGCGAGGCTCGAGCAGGTGGCTCCGGGCCTGAAGCTGGTGGTCGACTACGGGTGGCTCTACGTCATTGCGGCGCCGCTCTTCTGGATCCTGAATTCGATCCATGGGCTGGTCGGCAACTGGGGCTGGTCGATCATCCTCCTCACGGTCCTCATCAAGCTGGTGTTCTATCCGCTGAACGCCAAGGCCGGCCGCTCGATGGCGCAGATGAAGGTGCTCACTCCGAAGATGGAGAAGCTGAAGGAGCTCTACGGCGACGATCGTCAGAAGCTCAACCAGGCGATGATGGAGCTCTACAAGACCGAGAAGATCAATCCGCTCGGCGGGTGCCTGCCCATCCTCGTGCAGATCCCGGTCTTCATCGCGCTCTACTGGGTGTTGCTCGCCTCCATCGAGCTGCGCCATGCGCCGTGGCTCGGATGGATCCACGACCTCTCCGCGCCCGATCCGTTCTTCATCCTCCCGGTGATCTACGCGGTCTCGATGCTCGTGCAGACGAAGCTCAACCCGCAACCCGCCGACCCCGTGCAGGCCAAGGTGATGCTCTTCATGCCGATCATGTTCAGCGTCTTCTTCCTGTTCTTTCCCGCGGGCCTGGTGCTTTACTGGGTGGTCCAGAACCTGCTGTCGATCCTGCAGCAGTGGCACATCAACAAGACCATCGCGCGCGAGGCGAAGGCGAAAGCCCGGCGCTGAGCCACCCGCCCGACACCATCGCCGCGGTCGCCACCCCTCCCGGCCGCGGGGGCATCGGTGTCGTGCGGGTGTCGGGAGCCGCGGCGCGCGCCATCGCCGAGGCGGTGACCGGCGGCGTGCCCGCGGCGCGCCACGCGCAGCTTGCGCGATTCCTTGCCGGAGACGGTGCGTTCATCGACGAGGGTCTCGCGCTCTTCTTTCCGGCGCCGCACTCCTACACCGGCGAGGACGTGCTCGAGCTGCAGGGGCACGGCGGGCCGGTCGTCATGCAGCAGCTGCTGCGCCGCTGCGTGGAGCTGGGCGCGCGCGTGGCCGATCCGGGAGAGTTCACGCGACGCGCGTTCCTGAACGATCGCCTCGACCTCGCCCAGGCCGAGAGCGTGGCTGACCTCATCGACGCTTCCAGCGTCGAGGCGGCGCGAAGCGCGGCCCGCTCCCTCGCCGGGGATTTCTCCAGGCGCATTCACGCGCTCATGGGCGCGCTCGTCGAGCTGCGCGTGCACGTCGAGGCGTGCATCGATTTCCCCGAGGAGGAGATCGACCCCGCCGATCGCGCCGCGCAATCCGCGAAGCTGGATGCGATCGTCGCCGCGCTGCGCACGCTGCTCGAGGAGGCGCGGCAGGGCGCGGTTCTGCGCGAGGGGCTCAGTGTGGTCCTCATCGGACGACCGAACGTCGGCAAGTCGAGCCTTCTCAACCGGCTTGCGGGCGATGAGGTCGCGATCGTCACCGCGATCGCGGGCACCACGCGCGACTACGTGCGCGCCACGATCGCGCTCGAGGGCGTGCCGATCCACCTCATCGATACGGCGGGCCTGAGGGACGCCGGCGACGAGATCGAGCGCATCGGCATCGAGCGCACCTGGAAGGCGGTGCAGGGCGCGGGCGCCGCGCTTTTCATCACCGAGGAGGATGCGCAGCCCAATGCCGAAGAGCTCGCGCACCTGGCCCGGCTGCCGCGCGACATGCCGGTCGCCCGGGTCGTGAACAAGATCGACCTCACGGGCGCGACGGCCGGGGCCGCTGGGCCGGGACTGCTGCGGATATCGGCGAGGACGGGCGCCGGAATCGACGCGCTCCGCGCGTGGCTACTGGAGACGGCGGGATGGAAGCCCCATGGGGAAGGCCTTTTCATGGCGCGCCAGCGACACCTGGCCGCCCTCGAATCCGCGCAGCGGCATCTGTCAGCGGCCGCCCACTCCGTGCAAGCCTTTGAATTAATGGCGGAAGATCTCCGTCTGGCGCAGAACTTCCTGGGACGCATTACCGGGGAAGTCACTGCCGACGACTTGCTCGGCGAGATCTTTTCGCGCTTTTGCGTCGGCAAATAGGCGATGTTCCACGTGAAACCACGCGCTGCCGAACCTGGGTGTCCGCCTCAGGCCGTTCCACGTGGAACGGTGCGTCGGGAGCGTCAATTCCCGTAGAATCGCGGTCTTCGCTTCGCGCTCGTTCCAACCCTGTTTTCCGGCCCTGTACCGATGAATTTCCCGGACCGTTTCGACGTGATCGTGGTGGGCGGTGGCCATGCCGGCACCGAGGCCGCGCTCGCGGCCGCACGCGCGGGTGCCAAGACGCTGCTCCTCACCCACGCCCTGGAGACCCTGGGCCAGATGTCGTGCAACCCCTCGATCGGGGGAATCGGCAAGGGACACCTGGTGAAGGAGGTCGACGCGCTGGGCGGGGCGATGGCGATCGCCACCGACGAGGCGGGAATCCAGTTCCGCACGCTGAACGCGAGCAAGGGCCCCGCGGTTCGCGCGACTCGCGCCCAGGCCGATCGTGTCCTGTACCGGGCCGCCATCCGGCGCCGCCTGGAGTCGCAGGCGAACCTGTGGCTGTTCCAATCGGCGGTCGATGACCTGGTGGTCGACGCGGACCGGGTGGGGGGTGCGGTGACTGCGCTGGGCCTGCGATTCGAATCCAGCGCCGTCGTGCTCACCGCCGGGACCTTCCTCGGGGGACTCGTCCACGTCGGCCTCTCGCGCTACCAGGCGGGCCGCGCGGGGGATCCGCCGTCGAACTCGCTCGCCGCGCGGCTGCGCGAACTCAAGCTCCCCGCGGGGCGGCTCAAGACCGGGACCCCGCCCCGCATCGACGGGCGCACCATCGACTTCTCCAAGCTCGTCGAGCAGCCGGGCGACCGGCCCGAGCCGGTGTTCTCGTTCCTGGGCGACCGCACCATGCACCCGCGGCAGGTGGCGTGCTGGATCACCCACACCAACGAGCGCACGCACGAAATCATTCGCGGCGGCCTCGATCGCTCGCCGATGTTCACCGGCGTGATCGAAGGCGTGGGGCCGCGCTATTGCCCCTCCATCGAGGACAAGATCCACCGTTTCGCCGGGAAGGCGGGGCACCAGATCTTCCTCGAGCCCGAGGGCCTCACGACGAACGAGTTCTACCCCAATGGCATCTCGACGAGCCTGCCCTTCGACGTGCAGCAGGACCTCGTGCATTCGATCCCCGGGCTCGGGCACGCCCACATCCTGCGTCCCGGCTACGCCATCGAGTACGACTACTTCGATCCGCGCGCTCTCAAGTCCACGCTCGAGACGAAGTCCATCACGGGCCTCTTCTTCGCCGGGCAGATCAACGGCACGACGGGTTATGAAGAGGCCGCCGCGCAAGGCCTGCTCGCGGGGATCAACGCCGCACTTTTCTCGCGCGGCGAGGCGGGGTGGTGTCCGCGGCGCGACGAGGCGTACCTGGGCGTGCTGGTGGACGACCTCGTGACGCGCGGGGTGTCCGAGCCCTACCGAATGTTCACGAGCCGCGCCGAGTATCGGCTGCAGCTTCGCGAGGACAACGCCGACCTGCGCCTCACGGAGGTGGGCCGCAAGCTGGGGCTCATCGACGACAGCCGCTGGGCGGCCTTCGAGACAAAACGCGAAGCCATCGCCGCGCAGACCGTGCGATTGCGATCGACGTGGTTGCGCCCTGTCGATATTTCACTGCAAAATCAAATAGATACTATAGGGCAGCCCCTGGAGCGAGAGGCCTCGTTGTTCGATCTCCTGCGGCGCCCCAACGTGACCTTCGATGCGCTTCGACCCTGGATGGGCGAGGGCGAGCTCGTCGACGGGGTCGTGGCGAGCCAGGTGGAAATCGCCGCGAAGTACGCCGGCTACATCGAGCGCCAGAAGGCAGAAGTCGAGCACCAGCTTTCCCAGGAGCAGTTCGCCTTGCCCGCCGACCTCGACTACGCCAGCATCCGCGGCCTGTCCAAGGAAGTGCAGCAGAAGTTGAACCAGCAGCGGCCCGAAACCGTCGGGCAAGCGTCGCGCGTGCAGGGTGTCACTCCTGCCGCGATCTCGCTGCTACTGGTGCACCTGAAGCGCCGCGCCCTCGCCCGCGAATCGCAAGAGCAGCGCGCATGAGCCTGGAAGCGCAGGTCGCCGCGGGAATCGCGGCGTTGGGACTCGACCTGGACGCCGCAGCGCGCGCGCGTCTTCTCGCGCACCTCGAGCTCATCGCGAAATGGAACCGCGTTCACAATCTCACCGCGGTGCGCGAAACCGGGCAGATGGTCGTGCTGCACCTTCTCGACAGCCTCTCGGTGTTGCCGCACCTGGAGGGCGCGAAGACGATCGTCGACGTCGGCTCCGGCGCCGGGCTGCCGGGAATCCCGATCGCCATCGCGCGAGCGCGCTCGCATGTGACGCTGCTCGACTCGAGCCACAAGAAGTGCGCCTTCCTCCAGCAAGCCAAGACCGAGCTTGCGCTCGGCAACGTGGACGTGGTCTGTGACCGCGTGGAGAAGTGGCATCCCGGTGCGAAATTCGACGCGGTGATCTCGCGCGCTTTCTCCGACCTGGCCGATTTCGTGGCGCAGGCGCAGCATCTCGTCGCACCCGGAGGGCGCCTGATCGCGATGAAAGGCGTCTATCCGTTCGAGGAAATCGCGCGAATGCCCGCGACGCATCGCGTCGAGGTTCTCGAGCTGCGCGTGCCGAACCTCGAAGCCCGCCGCCACCTCGTGTTCGTGGAGGCGGCGTAGTGGCGCGGATCTTCGTGGTCGCCAACCAGAAAGGCGGCGTGGGAAAGACCTCGATCGCCGTGAACCTCTCGGCGAGCCTCGCGCACTACGGGCGCCGCGTGCTGCTCATCGACCTCGATCCGCAGGGCAACGCCACCACCGGAAGCGGCATCGACAAGAACGCCTGCGAGAAGACCGTCTACGGCGTGCTGCTGGGCGAGTACTCGCTCGTCGAAGCGGTGCGCGCATGCGAAGGCCACTACGACGTCGTGCCTTCGAACCGCGAGCTCGCCGGAGCGGAGGTCGAGCTGATCGCGCTCGAGCGTCGCGAGTTCCGCTTGCGCGACGCGCTGGCGGAAGCGGCGCGCGACTACGACTTCGTCGTGATCGACTGCCCCCCGGCGCTCAACATGCTGACGGTCAACGGCTTCACCGCGGCCGATGCGGTGATCATCCCCATGCAATGCGAGTACTACGCGCTCGAGGGATTGTCGGATCTGGTCGGGACGCTACGCAAGGTGAAGCAGAACCTGAACCCGCGCATCGAGATCGAGGCGCTGGTGCGCACCATGTACGATCCGCGCAGCGCGCTCACCCTCCAGGTCTCCGACGAGCTGAAGCGCCACTACGGCGACAAGGTCTTCGATACGGTGATTCCCCGCAACGTGCGCATCGCCGAGGCGCCTTCGTTCGGCAAGCCGGTCCTGCTCTACGACCCGCAGTCGAAGGGCGCGATCGCGCACCTGCAATTCGCCCGCGAGCTCCTCGCGCGCAACGGGTTCGAAGTCGCGGAGGCCGCATGAGAACGCAGCGCGCGTGACAAGGCACAAGGGACTCGGGCGCGGTCTGGATGCGTTGCTGGGCGGCAGCACGAAGCCGCGCGGCGACGACGAGTTGGCGCAGCTGTCGGTCGGCGCGTTGCGCCCCGGCAAGTACCAGCCGCGAACGCGCATGGACGAGGCATCGCTTGCCGAGCTCGCCGATTCGATTCGCTCGCGCGGCATGATCCAGCCAATCGTCGTGCGCCCGGTAGGCGATTCGCAATACGAGA
>JBGOST010000086.1:0-7437 GCA_041476125.1 Usitatibacter sp.
AGCGCGTAGAGCGATTGCAGCAGGTTCTTCACGTCGTGGGTGAGGCGCGCGCCCGTTTCGTGGACCGCCTGCAGGTAGGCGTTGTGGCGCAGGGTGGTCTCGCGCCGCTTGCCCTCGTAGAACTCGCCCACCACCTGCGCCAGCAGCCGCATGTGCAGGAAGAGCGCGGGCGACAGGCTGATCTCGGTGTGGAACTCGACCTCGAGCTCCTGGTAGGCGAAGCTCGACGCGTACCCCGCCGGCTCCCCGATCTGCCCCTCGCCGTCGGGCGAACGCCAGCGCGCGCCATTCATCCACGGGAGTGCGGCGATCTCGCGCAGCGCCTCCTCGAGGAAACGGCGCGAATCGGTTTCCGTCTCGGCGAGCTCGGCGATGCGCCGCATCCAGAGCTCGAACGGCATGCCCACCGAGAGCAAATAGCGCGAGAAGTAGGTTCGCAATCCGCCGTAGCCCCCGAGCGGGTTCCACAGCACGGCGAGGATGAAGAGCGCCACGCCGAACGCCACCATGGTGAGGGCCACCGAGAGGAAATAGTGATCCCCGGTGAAGCGCATCAGCGCGATCGAGCCCAGCACCAGCACCACCCCCAGCTGGAAGACCAGCACCGCGTAGAAGAAATCGAACACCTGGCTCGACTCGCTCCCCTCGGGGTTGAACGGCAGGAACACGAGCGACACCAGCAGGATCGGCAGGCCGATGAGCGCGAAGAGCGCGATGGGCTCGGGGATGGTCTGCTCGGGGAGCACGAGCGTGGGCACCGCGCGCATCAGCAGGATGCCGAGCAGGTAGGCGAACGCCATGAGGTAGAAGCGGTTGCGGCGCGTGGCCTGCACCGTGAAGACGCGCCCGCCGAGGATGCCGAGCAGGATCAGCAGCCACGCCAGGATCATCCAGCCGGCGAGGAAATAGATCGTCACCGCGGTGATCACGAGGAGCAGCACGCCAGAGAGGAGCTTCAACTCCCTCTCGCCCGCGATGAAGGGCTGCCAGAGCAGGAAGAGGCCGAAGTGCACCAGCAGCCACGCGCGCTGCAGCTCGCTGCCGGGTGCGGATGCCAGGGCGGCGTGGAGCGTCAACAGCATCGCCAGAACCACCCAGCGACGCCTTAGGGCGATCGCGGTGGCAAGGCGCTGTGCGCTGGAGGTGGAGAGTTGCAACGGCGGCGATGGGAGGGCTATGCGGGCGAGGATATCCTGTCGGGGCTCCGACACGAAGTGTTCGAACCCCGGACAGAACTCCACTTCCGGGCGCCACGTCCAGCCCCTGTTTTAGCTATTTGCTATTCAAAAACAGTGGCTTGAGTTCCGTGGCACGTGCCTTGCTCTTACCTTGGCACCCAGTGCAGAAACCACGGAGAAACTCATGAAATCCCAGCAATCAGGATTTACGCTCGTCGAGATCGCGATCGTCCTGGTGATCATCGGCCTGCTGCTCGGCGGCATCCTCAAGGGCCAGGAACTGATCAACAGCGCGAAGGTGAAGAACCTCGCGAACGACTTCCGCGTGATCCCGACCTACATTTACGCCTACCAGGACAAGTTCAAGTCCCTGCCGGGCGACGATTCACAGGCCTCAGGGGCGACAGGGCACCTTGGCGCCACTTGCGCCGCCCCATGCGCGAACGGCGACGGCAACGGCGTCATCAACGGCCCGTGGAAGCCCACCGCCAACGGCGACGAAACGCAGCAATTCTGGGCGCACGTGCGCATCGCCAACCTCGCCGCGGGCCCGACGACGTGGGCGGCGCTCGGCACGGCCGACCCCTTCACCCCGAAGAACGCGGTCGGCGGCCAGATCGGCATCTCGAGCGCGACCTCCGCCCAGATCCAGGTCACGGGCATGACCGGCACCTACCAGGTTTGCTCGGCGGGCATCCTCGGCAAGTTCGCCAAGCAGCTCGACGTGCAGATGGACGACGGCGATCCCACGACCGGTTCGATGCGCTCGGTGCCCGACGGCTCCGCGGCCCCTACCGCCGCGGCGGGGATCACGGCGGCAATGGAAAGCGATCCCTACACGGTGTGCATGACCTTCTGATTCAAGGCTCTCCTGTGATGATCCACGGCCCGCTCGCGCGGGCCGTTTTTTTTCCGGGCCGCGGCCTACCCCTGGAGCAGGCGCATCTCGGCGCGCGCGAGGCTGCTCTGGGCGCCCAGCAGCACCAATACGTCACCGGCCTGGATCACGGTCTCCGGCGCCGGGTTCACCTCGCGCGCGCCCTTGCGGCGCACCGCCGTCACCTGCACGCCGAGGTAGCCCAGGTTGAGCGCGCCGAGCGTCTTGCCGATGCACGCGGCGTCGGGCCCGATCACCATGGTGCGAAGCCGCGGCTGCTCGCCGTCGGCCTGCTCCTCGTCGGTGGCGCCGGGAAAGAAGCCGCGCATGAACTGGTAGCGCTCCTGGCGCACTTCGCGCAGCCGGCGCAGCACGCGGTTCAGCGGCAATCCCAGCTGCATCATGGTCTGCGTGGCGAGCATGAGCGAGCCCTCGACCACTTCGGCGACGATCTCGGCCGCCCCCGCTTCCTTGAGCCTGCCGACGTCGCTGTCGTCGAAGGTGCGCACGATGACGGGCAGGTCGGGCCGCAAGTCGTGCACGTGCGCGAGGATGGTGAGCGCCTTGGGCGTATCGGCGAAGGTCACCACCACCGCCACCGCGCGGCTCAACGCCGCGGCGACCAGGACCTCGCGGCGCGAGGCGTCGCCGAACACCACCGAATCCCCCGCGGCCGCGGCTTCGCGCACGCGCTCCGGATCGGAATCCAGCGCCATCACCGAGATCTTCTCGCGCTCGAGGAATTGCACCAGCGCCTGGCCGCTGCGGCCGTAGCCGCACACGATGACGTGTCCCTTGGTGGACATCGACTTCACCGCGAGGGTGTGCAGCGCCACCGCGCGCTGCGTCCATTCGCTCTCGATGAAATACAGCACGATGCGCTCCATGCGGGCGAGCACGATCGGGGTGGCGAGCATCGAGAGCAGCGCGGCGGCGAGGACCACTTGCATCGTCGCTTCCTGGAGCACGACGCCGCGCTGCGCGAGCGACAGCAGCACGAAGCCGAATTCGCCCGCGGGTGCGAGCGCCAGCGCGGACCTCAAGGCGGCGGGCTTGCCGTTGCCGAAGGCCCTCGCGAGCGCGAAGATCACCACGAACTTTCCCAGCAGCAGCAGCGCGAAGAGAACGGCGACCTTCACGAACTGATCGGCGAGGACGCTCAAGTCGAGCAGCATGCCGATGGTGACGAAGAAAAGCCCCAGCAGCACGTCGCGAAACGGCTTGATGTAGTCCTCGACCTGGTAGCGGTACTCGGTCTCGGAGATGAGCATCCCGGCGAGGAAGGCGCCCAGCGGCAGCGACAGTCCCGCGAGCTCCGTGACCCAGGCGAGGCCGAGGGTGACGAGAAGGACGAAGAGCACGAAGATCTCGGAGGATTTCTGCCGCGCCACCAGGTCGAAGAGCGGGCGCATCAGGCGCTGGCCGAGGAAGAGCACGATCGCGAGCACCACGGCGGCCTTGAGAAGGGCGATGCCGATCGCCGCCGCGATCGCCTCCTTGGGCAACGCCAGCGCCGGGATCAGCACCAGCAGCGGAATCACCGCGAGGTCCTGGAACAACAGCACGCCCATGATCTGGCGGCCCCAGTCGGTGTGCAGCTGCATGCGCTCGGCGAGCATCTTCGAGATGATCGCGGTCGAGGACATCGCGAGCACTCCGCCCACGACGATTCCCTCGCGCCATGACAGCCCCACCGCCACCGAGCCCGCCACGCCCAGGCCCAGGACCACCGCCACCTGCGCGCCGCCGAAGCCGAACACCGTGCGCCGCATGTTCATCAGCTGCGGCAGGCTGAACTCGAGGCCCACCGAGAACATCAGGAACACCACGCCGAATTCCGCGAGATATCGCTGTCCCTCGGTAGCCGGCACCGCCCCGAGCGCGTGCGGCCCGATGAGCGCGCCCACCAGCAGGTAGCCGAGGATCGCCGGCATCGAGAGCTGGCGGAACATCATCACCACCACCACTGCGGAGGCGAGGAGGATCAGCGCTACGGGAAGGGCGTCGTGCATCGTGGATGGGGTTTATAATTTTCCTCATGACGAATTTACTACAACCCCACGAGCTCTCCGACGCCGAGCACTTTCTCGAGCTCGCGCGAAGCGTGCTCGACATCGAGGCCGACGCGGTCCGCGGGTTGAAGAACCGCCTGGGCGAGTCGTTCCTGCGCGCGCACCGCATGATCCTCGAGACCAAGGGGCGCGTCGTGGTGACCGGGATGGGAAAGTCGGGCCACGTCGCGCGCAAGATCGCTTCCACGCTCGCCTCGACCGGCACGCCGGCGTTCTTCATGCACCCCGGCGAAGCGAGCCACGGCGACCTGGGCATGATCACCGCGCAGGACGTGGTGATCGCGATCTCGTATTCGGGCGAATCCGACGAGATCCTGAAGGTCCTGCCGATCATCAAGCGCAGGGGCGCGCGCGTGGTCGCCATTACCGGGCGCGAGGCATCGACCCTCGCCAAGGAGTCCGACGTCCACCTCGACGCGCACGTGGAAAAGGAGGCGTGCCCGCTCAACCTCGCCCCCACCGCGAGCACCACCGCCACCCTCGCGCTGGGAGATGCGCTCGCGCTGAGCCTGCTCGACGCGAGAGGCTTCAAGAGCGACGATTTCGCCATGCACCACCCCGGAGGCACGCTCGGGCGGCGCTTGCTGGTGCACGTCGCCGACATCATGCGCAAGGGCGAGCAGCTGCCGAAGAACACGGCCGAGGCCCTGCTGCCCGCCGCCATCATTGAAATGTCGCGCAAGGGCATCGGCATGACGGCGATCGTCGATGCCGAAGACACCCTGCTCGGCATATTCACCGACGGCGACCTGCGCCGCACGCTCGAGAAGCACGACATGATCAAGCAGCTGCGCGTGGGAGACGTGATGACGCGCAATCCGCGAACCATCGCGCCGGACAAGCTCGCCGCTGAAGCCGCGCAGGTCATGCAGACGAACAAGATCGGCGGGCGCATCGTGGTGGCATCACCCGCCGGCAAGCTCCTCGGAGTGGTCACCTTCAACGACCTGCTCGCCGCCGGGGTCGTTTGATGGAGGTGATCGAGCGTGCCCGCGCCGTTCGGCTCGCGATCTTCGACGTCGACGGCGTGATGACCGACGGCACCCTCTACTTCGGCGCGCAGGGCGAGGCGTTCAAGGCGTTCAACATCCTCGACGGCCACGGCGTGAAGCTGTTGCAGAAGGCGGGCCTCGCCACGGCGATCCTCTCCGGGAGGGAGTCGGAGGCGGTGGCGCGGCGCGGCTCGGAGCTTTCCATCGCGCACGTGATCCAGGGCGCCGGCGACGACAAGGTCCCCGCCTTCGAGCGCCTGCTCGCGAAGCTGCGCCTCAGCGCGGAAGCGTGCGCTTTTATGGGGGATGACATCCAGGACCTGCCGGTGATGCGCCGCTGCGGGTTCGCGGTGGCGGTGGCCAACGCGGTGGACGAGGTGAAGGCGGCGGCGCATTACGTGACGCGCGCCTCGGGCGGCAAGGGAGCGGTGCGGGAATTCTGCGATCTCGTGCTGCACGCGCAAGGCCACGGAGCGTGATCCGCCCGACGGGGTGGCTGCCGCTCACCGCCCTGGCGCTCCTGGTCGGCCTCACGTTGTGGCTCAACCAGCTGGTGCAGGCCCCGCTCGCGCGCGCCGACGGCTCGACGCGCCACGATCCCGACCTCATCGTCGAGAGCTTCAGCGCGCGCAAGCTCGACAATGACGGGCGTTTGCTCTACACGCTCGCCGCGAAGAAGATGGTACATTACCCCGACGACGACTCCGCGATTCTCGAGAGCGTGAAGGTCGAAGCCTTCGAGCCCCAGCAGCCCAAGATGACGATCACCGCCGACAACGGCCGGCTCGAGCAAGGCGGCGAGCGCGTATGGATCGAGGGTAACGTCGTCATCGTGCGCGACGCCGACGCTCGCAACGAAGGCGCGCGCATCCTCACCGACAAGCTCCTGGTCCTTCCCGACGACGGAATCGCGCGCACCGATAGCGAGGTAACGATGCAAAGCGCCTCGACCCACGCGGTCGCAACGGGCCTCGAGCTCGACAACCGCACGCGCACGCTAAAGCTCGAGCGTGTGCGCGCCACGCTCAAGCCGAAACGTTGATGCGCATCCTCGCCACGGCGCTCGCCGCCGCCTTCGGCCTGGGAACGCTCGCCGCGCACGCGGAGAAGGCCGACCGCGAGAAGGAGATCGTCGTCGGCGCCGACCACCTCACCGCCGACGATGCGAACCGCACCAGCACTTTCGAGGGCAGTGTGGTCGTCACGCAGGGAACGATGCGCATCACCGCGAACAAGGTGACCGTGAAGGAAGACGCCGATCGCCACAAGTACTACGTCGCCAACGGCGCCCCGGTCACCTTCCGCCAGAAGCGCGACAACACCGACGACTGGATCGAGGGCTTCGCCGAGCGAGTCGAGTTCGACGATCGCAACGATGTCCTCAAGCTCTTCAACCGCGCGCGCGTGAAGCGCAACAACGACGAGCTCGCAGGCGATGTCATCACCTACGACATGAAGAAGGAGCTGGCCGAGATCACGGGCGCGCCGGCGGGACGCTCGGCGGCCGGCGCTCCGGCCGGCCGCGTGAAGGCGATCATCCTGCCGCCGAAGAAAACGCCCGAGCCCGGAAAGGGCGCGGCCGCGGAGAAGGTAGCGCCGGCCGCCGGCATCGCGCTCAAGCCCGACGCCGGGATGCAGTAGATGGTCGCGACCGTTCCCGCCGCCGCGCAGCGCCTCACCCTGGTCAGGCCCGAGCCCAGCTCCTCGGTGCTGCGCGCCGAGGGACTCATGAAGCGCTATCGCAAGCGCACCGTGGTCTCGAACGTGTCGCTCACCGTGGAGAGCGGCGAAGTGGTGGGGCTCCTCGGCCCCAACGGCGCGGGCAAGACCACGTGCTTCTACATGATCCTGGGCCTGGTGCCGATCGACCGCGGCGCGGTCACGCTCGACGGCGAGGATCTCACGCACCTGCCGATCTTCCGCCGCTCGCGCCTGGGGCTGTCGTACCTGCCGCAGGAAGCCTCGATATTCCGCAAGCTCACGGTGGCGCAGAATATTCAAGCAGTTCTCGAGCTGCAAGGCGTGGAGGCCGAGGAAGTCGACACGCGGCTCGAAGCGCTCCTCGACGACCTGCACATCGGGCACCTGCGCGCGAGCCCCGCGCTTTCGCTCTCGGGGGGCGAGAGGCGGCGCGTCGAGATCGCCCGGGCGCTCGCCACGAGCCCGCGCTTCATCCTCCTCGACGAGCCCTTCGCGGGCGTGGATCCGATCGCGGTGCTCGACATCCAGCAGATCATCCGGTTCCTCAAGGAGCGCGGCATCGGCGTGCTCATAACAGATCATAACGTCCGTGAAACGCTGGGGATCTGCGACCGCGC
>JBGOST010000087.1:0-7403 GCA_041476125.1 Usitatibacter sp.
CGCGGCTTCGCGCCCGGAGCGCCTCGCGGTGCAGATGATCTTCCAGGATCCGTATGCCTCGCTCAACCCGCGCATGCGCATCCTCGAGATCGTCGGCGAGGCCCCCGTCGTGCACGGCTTGATCCGCGCCCGCGAGCGCGAAGGCTACGTGGCCGACATCCTCGAGCGGGTAGGCATGGACGCAAGCCTCATGCGCCGCTTCCCGCACCAGTTCTCGGGCGGGCAGCGCAGCCGCATCGGCATCGCCCGGGCGCTCGCCGTCAAGCCGCGCTTCCTCGTCTGCGACGAGGCCGTCGCCGCGCTCGATGTCTCGATCCAGGCCCAGGTCCTCAATCTCTTCATCCGCCTGCGCGAAGAGCTGGCGCTCACGTACCTGTTCATCAGCCATGACCTGGGCGTGGTGCGTCACGTCTCCGATCGCGTGGTCGTCATGTACCTGGGGCGCGTCGTTGAATCCGGCCCGACGGCCGAGATCTACGCCCGGCCCAATCATCCCTACACCGAGGCGCTCATCGCCGAAGTCCCGCGCGTCGATGCGCGCCATCGCGCCTACATCCCCATCAAGGGCGAAATCCCGTCTCCGCTGGCCCCGCCTCCGGGCTGCCATTTCCATCCGCGTTGCCCGAAAGCGTTCGCGCGTTGTCGCGTTGAAGTGCCGCGGCTGCGCGAGATCGCCCCCGGGCGCGTGTCCGCCTGCCACCTGAACGATCCCTCATGAATAGCCCCTTCATCCTGATCCGTCCGTCGAGCAACGCCGTGCCGCTGGTGCTCGATTCGCCGCACAGCGGCGTGGACTATCCCGAGGACTTTCGCGCCGCGGTCGATCGCGAGGCCCTGCGCCAGGCCGAGGACGCCTATGTCGACGAGCTCTACGGCTCCGGGCCGAGCCTGGGTGCAACTCTCATCGCCGCGCGCTTTCCGCGCAGCTACATCGATCCCAACCGCTCGCTGCTCGACATCGACCCGAGCCTCATGGACGCTCCGTGGCCGGGGCCCGCGGTGCCCAGCCGCAAGACCGAGCTCGGCATCGGTCTCATCTGGCGCGTGCTCGATTCGGGCGAGGCGATCTACGGGCGCAAGCTTTCGGTCGAGGAGGTGAAGCAGCGCATCGTGCGCTACCACCAGCCCTACCAGAGGGCGGTCAAGGATGCGCTCGACGCCACGCACGATCACTTCGGAGCGGTCTGGCACATCAACTGCCATTCGATGCCGGCGATGAGCGGGCGCATTTCCGAGGAAGGGCCCGGCAAGTCGCGGGCGGATTTCGTCCTTGGCGACCGCGACGGCACCACGTGCGACCCGGCCTTCACCGCGTTCGTGGCGCAGGCCTTGCGCGGCATGGGCTACGAGGTGAAGATCAACGACCCGTACAAGGGCGTGGAGCTGGTGCGGGCGTTCTCCGATCCGGCCGCGCAGCGCCACAGCCTGCAGGTCGAGGTGAACCGCAGGCTCTACCTCGATGAGCGCAGCCGCGAGAAGTCATCCGGATATCCCGAATTGAAGCGCGGCATCGACCGGCTTCTGAAGACCGTCGCGGACTACGCGCTGGAGCGCGGGTCTCACGTCTGTCGCGATGACCATCACCACCATGAACACGACCACGCGCATTCCCACGACCACCCTCACGACCATGATCACGACCACCACCACGGGCACGACCACGACCCCAAGCACTGAGACGCCATGCCGCCAATAGCCGTAGAGCTTCAAGCCCCCGATATCGAGCGCCACCGGCACTCCGATACCGGCACCGATTTCGTCCACACGCTCGCGAGCGGGAAGCCGGGCCCCCACGTGATGGTGAACGCGCTCACCCACGGCAACGAGATCTGCGGCGCGCTCGCCGTCGATCGGCTGCTGCGCGAAGGGGTACGCCCCCGTCGCGGCACGCTCACCCTCGCCTTCGCCAACGTCGAGGCGTTCCTCAAGTTCGACGCGCGCAATCCGTACGCCACGCGCTTCATCGACGAGGACTTCAATCGCGTCTGGACGCCCGAGGTTCTCGATGGGCCGCGCGACAGCGCCGAGCTGCGCCGGGCAAGGGCGTTGCGGCCGTTCGTCGAGGCCGCCGACTATCTCCTCGACATCCACTCGATGCTCGAGCCGAGCCCCCCGGTGATGATCTGCGGGCCTCTCGAAAAGGGCATCCGCATCGCCTTCGACGTCGGCGTGCCGGAGCACATCGTGAGCGACACCGGGCACGCGAACGGAACGCGGATGCGCGACTTCGGCGGATTCGGCGACCCCGCGAGCCCGAAGAACGCGCTGCTCGTCGAATGCGGGCAGCACTGGGAGCGCAACGCCGGGACAGTCGCCTGGCAGACGGTGTGGCGATTCCTGCGCCACCTCGACGTGGTGGACGGCGCTGTGGCGGCACGCGAGATCGAGGAAGGCGCCCCGCCGCAGAAGCTCATCCGCGTCACCGACGCCGTGATCGCGAGCACGCCGGCGTTTCGCTTCGCCAAGACGTTCACCGGTCTCGAGGTCGTGCCGCGGCAGGGCGACGTGATCGCGTGGGACGGCGACCAGGCGGTGCGCGCTCCTTACGACAACTGCGTGCTCGTCATGCCCGTCCCCAACAACGTGAAGACGGGCCTTACGGCGGTTCGCCTGGGCAGGTTGGAAAACCGGGGACAGACCCCGATTTCCGGGCAGGAAGCGCACTCGTAGCAGCCAGCGGAAATCGGGGTCTGTCCCCGGTTTTCTAACCTGTGACGTCTTCGCTCTTGCCCGAAGGGCGGATGCCGAGCTGCTTCAATTTCCGGTAGAGGTGGGTGCGCTCGAGGCCGACGCGGTCGGCCACGCGCGACATGTTGCCTTCCTCGCGGCGGATGTGGTGCAGGAAATACTGCTTCTCGAACTGCTCGCGCGCATCGCGCAGCGGCAGGTCGAGCGAGACGCCGACTTCAGTGGTCGCCTGCTCGCGCGGGCCGAGGTTGAACTCGCGCGCCACGCGATTCACGTCGTCCCCGGTGATGTCGTTGGCGAGCGCGGTGAGCGCCAGCGTCTTGACGACGTTCTGCAGCACCGGCAGGTTGCCGGGCCAATCCAGGTTGCGCATCACGTTGAGCGCGCCCACGGTGAGCGTGCGCAGCGGGACTTCATTGGCATCGACGAGCTGGGTGAGCATCGTCGCCGCGATGTCCGGAATGTCCTCGGCGTGGTCGGACAGCGCCGGCACGCGGATCGTGAGCCCCGAAAGCTGGTGATAGAGGTTGGCGTCGAAGCGGCCGTCCTCCACCATCGCCGGCAGGGGGCCGGTCGCCGCGCAGATGAGGCGGACATTGAATTTCTCGATCTTGCCGAGCAGCTGGAGGAGGCCCTTCTGCTCGGGCTTGGAGGCGAGCGCGATCTCCGGCAGGAAGAGCGTGCCTTCCCGGGCCTCGTTGAGCGGCTCGAAGGGATTGGTGGCGAGCCACTCGGTGTCCTCGGGCGCGATCCACGGCGTGTTGGGGATGTGCAGCTGGCGCGCGCACAGCTCGAAGCCGCACCCAGGATCGCCGGTGAGGAGCACGGGGGTGCGCAGCCGTCCGACCTGCTCGAGCCGCTGGCGCAGCTCCTGGATCACGCGCGCGCGCCCGAGGTTCACGAGCGCGAGGCCGGTCTTCGGCAGCGCGCGGCCGCCGGCGAGCGCCTTGCCCACGGTGGCGAGGAGCTTGGGCAGGCTGATCGGCTTCTCGAGGAAATCGAAGGCGCCGATGCGCGTGGCCTCCACCGCCGAGTCGATGGTGCCGTGGCCCGACATCATCACCACGGGCATGGTGAGCAGGCCGCTGCCCGCCCATTCCTTGAGCAGCGTGATGCCGTCGGTGTCGGGCATCCAGATGTCGAGCAGCACCAGGTCGGGCCGCATCTCCTTGCGCGCCGAGCGGGCGGTCTGCGCGTTCTCGGCCAGGCGCACGCCGTAGCCCTCGTCGCGGAGGATCTCGAAGAGCAATTCGCGGATTCCGACTTCGTCGTCGACGACGAGGATCTGGTTCGCGGACATGTCCGGTTACGCGGCCTTGGAAGGCAGGACGATGCTCACGGTGGCGCCGTGCGGTTTCACGTTTTCGACCAGGATGCGCCCGTGGTGCTCGTCGACGATCTTCTTCACGATCGCGAGGCCCAAGCCGGTTCCCTTCGGCTTGGTCGTCACGTACGGCTCGAAGATGCGCCCCATGACGGCCTCGGCGATGCCGGTGCCGTTGTCGCGCACGGTGAGCAGGACCCCGCCCGTGCCCAGGCTGGTGTTGACGAGGATGCGCGGGTTCTCGACGCCGGTCAGCGCGTCGATCGCGTTCTGGAAGAGGTTGTGGAGCACCTGGCGCAGCATCGCGGGGTCGGCGTAGATCGACGGCAGGTTGTCGGCCAGCCGCGGCTCGATCGCCACCCCCATCGCCTCGTAGAGCACCAGCACCTCGCGCACCAGGTCGTTCAGGTTCACCGCCTTGGCGTTCATGCGCGAAGCGTGGGCGTACTGCGTGAAATCGTCGACCATGCCCTTGAGCGCCGCGACGTGGGAGACGATCGTCCCGGTCGCGCGCTTGAGGATGTCGGCTTCGTTGTCGGGCAGCTTGTCGTGGAGCTTCTGCTGCAGGCGCTCGGCGGAGAGCTGGATCGGGGTGAGCGGGTTCTTGATCTCGTGCGCGAGGCGTCGCGCGACCTCTCCCCAGGCCGCGTCGCGCTGCGCCTGGATGAGGTGGGTGATGTCGTCGAACACCACCACGTAGCCGCTCTCGCCGCCCATGCCCAGGCGCGTGCCGCGCATGAGGAGCGTGCGCTGGCCGTCGGCGCGGCGGTATTCCATCTGCTCCTCCCACTGCTTCATCCCCGCCGAGGCGAACTGCCGCAGCGCGATCTCGGCGAAGGGCGCGACCGATTGCACGTGCCGCGGCCATTCGGAGAGCTTGAGCCCGTGGAACGCCCCCCCGGAGATGCCGAGGATGCCGCTCGCCGCGGCGTTCATCGTCTTCACGTAGAGGCGCTCGTCGAACGTGAGCACGCCCGAAGTGAGGTTGGAGAGGATGCTCTCGAGGTAGGTCTTGGAATCCTCGAGCTGCTGCTGGTTGCGCTCCATCGCGTCGGTGGCGTCCGCGATCTGGCGCGTCATGGTGTTGAACGACTGCGTGAGCACGCCGAACTCGTCGCGGCTCTTCACGGGGTTCAACTTCGAATAGTCGCCCTTGGCGATGGCGCGGGTGGCCTCGGCGAGCGCCGAGAGCGGCGCCGAGAGCTTCTCCGAAAGCACGAACGCGAGGGCGAGGGCGGAGAAGAGCGTGAGCAGCATCGCAAGAGTCAACGTGAGCCCGAAAACGCGCTTCAGTCCGGTGCGTGCCAGGAGCAAGGTGTCGTAGTCCTTCAGCCCCGCCTCGACCAGTTGCGCGTCCTGCGCGATGGCCGTGGGCACGCGCTGGAGGACCTGCAGGATGCGGATGTCCTCGGCGATCGTGAGTACATTCACCGGCAGGATGACGCGCAGGTACATCCCACGCTCCCCGATAGCCTCGATGCGGCTTACCTTCTGCTGCGAGCGTACCTGGCGCAACACGTCGGGACCCGGCAGGTCGGGCAGAAGCGCGACGGGCTCGGCGCCCGATTGCGCGATGACCTTGCCGCGCGGGGTCATGAGCGTGGCTTCCTCGATCGAATGCTGCTCGCGCAGCTGATTCAAGGTGGCGGCTTCGACGGCTTGGGACGCTGCGAGCGTGTTGGCCATCGCCTCGGCCTTCTTCTCGAGCTCCCGGAGCGAATTCTCCATCGCGTTACGGGCCAGCTTGACGCCGCGATTGAGCGACTCGTCGACGCGCACGTCGAACCACGATTCGATCGAGCGCTGCAGGAACTGGAACGAAATCGCGTAGACCAGGCCACCCGGAATCAAGGCCATCAGCGTGAACACCACCATCAGGCGCAGCGTGAGCTTGGAACCGAACACGCGCTCGCGCAGCTTGCGGCGCAGGACCATCAGCTGGTAGGCGATGAGGGTCATCAGCCCCAGCGCGAGGCCGCCCCCCAGATACATCAGCAGCGAGTAATTCTTCGCGAAGAGCTCGTTGTTCGAGGATGCGACCGACATCAGGTACACCAGCGCCGCGCCGGTGACCACGAACAGGAAGATCAGGGCTTTCACGGAGTGATCGACCAGCGATGCCAATCCGAGGCGAGCGTCCAGTCGCGCGAGGCGATGGCGTTCAGCTGAAACGGTTTGGGCAGCTGGGCGGTGTCCAGGCGCATGCGAATCCCCGCCTGGTAGGTGATGTCTTTCTTGAAGGTGCCGCGGTCGGCGATGTGCACGCCGCGCAGGCGCGCCAGCACGCGCGATACTTCCTCGAAGCGCGTGAAGTTCTGGTACACGCTGCCCACGGACAGCCGGTATTGGCGCAGCAGCGGCGTGTAGCTGATCTTGTAGGTTTGTGAAAACTGCACCGGCTTCTCGTCGAACCAGTACCAGCGCGGCCGCGCAAGCTCGAACTCCACCACGAAGTAGAGCGGCACCCCGCGGTTGACCGCCTCCTCGAGGCGCGGGCTGAACTGGATGTCGAATTCAGCATCGAGTTGCCAGCCATCCTCGACCGCCTCGATGGTGGCCGACTTGACCGCAATGCCTTCGGCATGCGCCGGCGCAACCGCGCCGCAAGCGAGCAACAATCCGAAAAGCACCGCGCGCAGCCGTTCGCGCCACCGCGCATCGCGCGCGTGGAACAGCGTACAGAAGAAGGCGGCAACGCTCATCGGGTCTCTTGCGAGGCCGTCGTAATCGACCTGCTCGTCCACGCGACACCCCCCAACGCGCCCCGGACGATCTGACTACCCGGAGCAGTCCGAGTGTGGTGCCGGCGAGACAGGTGATGCGGCCAAGCTACACTTTATCACCATTCTCCCGGAGTTTCCAGCGTCCGGCAGTCCCGTCCCGAACGTATTCTCCCTTGAAATCAAGCCATTAGAAAAAACGAGTTTCCTGCAACGTCCTAGGCCGATTCGAAGCGCAAAGTGCGCTCCATTGGAAATCCCCTCAGGAACTCGTCAGCCGGGAGGCGTTTGCCCCCCGCACGCTGCAATCGATCGATACGAAGTGCGCCGTGACCGCACGCCACGACGAACTCGCGCGTGCAAGAGAGCACGGTTCCGGCCTCGCCATTCCCCTCCACCGGTCGCGCGACCCAGATCTTCACAGACTCGCCCCCGAGCCGGGTCTCGGCTCCGGGAACCGGATCGAATGCCCTCACCATGCGGTCGATCTCGTCACTCGACGCGCTCCAGCGGATGCGGGACTCGTCGCGCGAAATCTTCGGCGCGTGGGATGCAAGCTTGGGATCCTGGGCAAGAGGCCGCAAGGTGTCGATGGAACCGAGGACCTCGACGACCGCGTGCGCCCCCAATTCCGCGAGCGCTTCGGTGAGCGAGCCCGAGGTCGCCCGCGA
>JBGOST010000088.1:0-7400 GCA_041476125.1 Usitatibacter sp.
CTTGCCGAGATCGTGGCGCAACCGGTTTTCGTCGTCGCAGTCTCGGTGGCCGCGCTCGGCTATGCCGTCATGAACCTCCTCATGACCGCGACCCCGCTCGCGATGGGATTCTGCGGCCATTCATACGCGTCGTCGGCAAGCGTCATCACGGCGCACGTCGTGGCGATGTTCGGGCCCTCGTTCTTCACCGGCTCGCTCATCAAGCGCTTCGGCATCCCCCGGGTGATGCTCGCCGGCGTGGCCCTGATGTTCGTGTGCGTGGCCGTGGCGCTTTCGGGGCAGCTCGTGATGGATTTCTGGTGGGCGCTCGTGCTGCTGGGCGTGGGCTGGAACTTCATGTACATCGGCGGCTCGACGCTGCTCACCGAAGCCTACCGCCCGGCGGAGAAAGCCAAGGCGCAGGGCTTCAACGAGATCACGATCTTCGCGGTGCAGGCGCTGTCGTCGTTTTCATCGGGCGTGCTCGTCAACACGCGCGGCTGGGACGTTCTCAACTACGCGGCGCTGCCGCTCATCCTTTGCGCCGCAGGCGCGGTGCTTTGGCTGGCTTCGCGGCGACAATCCGCCGCCCCTTCCTAGCTTTCTTCGCCGCCGCCCGCAGCGCCGCTCCGTAGCCGCTGCGCGCCCACTTCGCCATGACCTCGGCGCTCTCGAATCCTTCCTCGGGGGCCTGGCGATATTGCGTCACGATGCGCTGCCCGCGCTTGGGCTCGAAGACCCAGGGATCGAGGCCGCGCGCGTCGAATTCGGCGCGGTTCTGGTCGTCGGCCTTCAGATACAGGACGTCGTCGGCCACCAGCGCGAAGAACAGGCCCTCGTGGTAAAGGCCCCAGCCGCCGAACATCGAGCGTGCCTCGACCGGCCCGAAGGCCCGCAGGCTTTCGACGACGTGCTCGACGAATTCGCTTCTCTTGGTCATGGGAAAATGGAGGTCCGAAAATGGCGAGCGCGGGGCGCCCGCAGGACCGATAATGACTCCATGCTACTCGATCCCCAGCAATGCTATCGCGCGCTACGCACCCATGATGCGCGTTTCGACGGGCGTTTCTTCGTCGGCGTGGGCACCACCCGCATCTATTGCCGCCCGGTGTGCACGGCGCGCACCCCGCACCTGCACAACTGCCGCTTCTTCCCGAGCGCTGCCGCGGCGGAAGTCGAGGGGTTCCGCCCCTGCCTGCGCTGCCGCCCCGAGCTCGCGCCCGGATACGCCTCGGTCGATGCCAACCGGCGGCTTGCGCAATCGGCCGCGGGCCTGATCGAAGACGGCCATTTGACGGACGCGAGCCTCGCCGACCTCGCGCAGGAGCTCGGCGTCACCGACCGCCACCTGCGCCGGGTCTTCCAGCAGGAGTTCGGCGTCTCGCCGGTGGATTACGCGCAGACCCAGCGCCTGCTGCTCGCCAAGCGCCTGCTCACCGACAGCCGCATGCCGGTGATCGACGTCGCCATGGCGAGCGGCTTCGCGAGCCTGCGGCGCTTCAACGCGCTCTTTCGCACCCGCTACCGCATGACGCCCGGCGAGCTGCGGCGCGATGCATCGAGCGGCGAGCCCGCCGAGCGCCTCACCTTCGACCTCGCGTTCCGCCCGCCCTACGATTGGGAAGCGATGCTCGCCTTCCTCGAGAGGCGCGCCGTCGCGGGCGTGGAGGCGGTCGAGGGCCGCAACTACCTGCGGACCATTCAAGTCGAGCGGCAGGGCAAGCGCCACACCGGTTGGCTCTCCGCCACGCCTTCGACGCGCCGCGCCGCGCTTCGCGTCACGCTGAGCGCGTCACTCGCCGGCGCGTTGCCGATGGTGCTCTCGCGCGTGAAGCACCTCTTCGACCTGGCATGCCGTCCCGATGAGATTGCGGCCGCGCTCGGGCCTCTCGCCAGAGATCATCCCGGACTTCGCCTTCCCGGCGCCGTCGACGGCTTCGAGATCGCGGTGCGCGCGATCCTCGGGCAACAGGTCACGGTGAAGGCCGCGACGCGCATCGCCGCGCGCCTCGTCACGGCTTTCGGCGAACCGATCGCCACACCGCACGAGCGCCTGCACTTTCTCTTCCCTCGCGCCGCGGTGATCGCCGCGCTGGCTCCCGAGCGAATCGCCGAGCAAGGCGTGATCGGCGCGCGCGCGCGCTCGATTGTGGCGCTGGCGGGGGAAGTCGCCGCAGGGCGGCTCAAGCTCGAGCCCTCGGCGGACGTGGGCGCAACGGTTGCCGCGCTCGATGCCTTGCCGGGCGTGGGCCCGTGGACCGCCGAATACATCGCGATGCGCGCGCTCGCCTGGCCCGACGCCTTTCCCCATCCCGACGTCGCCGTGCTGAAGGCGATGAAGCAATCCAAGCCGGCGCGCGCCCTGGCGCTCGCCGAAAGCTGGCGGCCGTGGCGCGGATATGCCGTGCTGCACCTTTGGAAATCACTGGAGAAACAGCCATGACCCGATTCAAGCGATTCGCCTCTCCCCTCGGTCCCGTCCTTGCGACCGCGAACGAGCGCGGCATCAACGGAATCTATTTCGTCGGCCAGCGCTACGAGATCGACATCGGGCGCGACTGGCGCGAGGAGCGCGACGACCCCGTGCTCGCGGAATGCGCGCGCCAGCTTGGCGAGTATTTCGAGGCAAAGCGGCGCGAGTTCGACCTGCCGCTCGCCGCCGCGGGCAGCGACTTCCAGCAGCGCGTGTGGCGCGAGATAGCGCGCATCCCATTTGGCGAGACGATCAGCTACGCCGAGCTTGCGCGCCGCGCGGGTGCGGCGGGCTCGGCCCGCGCCGCGGGCGCGGCCACGGGACGCAACCCGCTTTCGATCGTCGTGCCGTGCCACCGTGTCGTCGGCAGCGACGGAAGCCTCACCGGCTATGCCGGAGGGCTCCATCGCAAGACGCGGCTGCTTGAAATCGAGGGCGCATTGGCGGGGTCGCTCGTTTGAGGCCTGCGGACCTCGCCCGCCTCGTGGCCCTCGCGGCCATGTGGGGGGCGTCGTATCTCTTCATGCGCCAGGCGGTGCCGCACTTCGGCTCGGTGGCGCTCATCGAGTGGCGCACGTTGCTCGCCGGGCTCGCCCTCGGAGCGTTTCTCCTCGCCACGGGCGGCACCGTGGGATGGCGGCGCTACTGGCGCGACTATCTTTTCGTGGGGGCGGTGGGACTCGCGCTTCCGTTCGCGCTGATCGCCGAGGCCCTGACTACGATCGACGCATCGACCGGGGCGATCCTGAACGCGCTCGCGCCGCTCTTCGCCTCGATCGTCGCGGCGATCTGGATCCGCGAAGCGCTTACGCCCGCGAAGCTGGCGGGCATCGGGCTTTGCCTCGCGGGGACCGCGGTCCTCGTCGGATGGACCCCGAAACCGATGAGCCTCGGCGAGCTCATCGCCGCGGGCATGTCGGTCGCCGCCACCGCGGTCTACGGTTTCACGATCGTCTACACGAAGGTGCGCCTGAAGGGCGCGAGCCCGCTCGGGACTTCGACGGCGACACTCCTCATGGCCGCACTCGCGTTGACGCCGCTGCTGCCCTTCACGCACGCGCCGCGCGAGGTCGCCACCATTCCCGCGAGCGCGTGGATGGCGATGCTCGGGCTGGCGATCGTCTCGACCACCGTCGCATTCATCCTCTACTACCGGCTCATCGCCGACGTGGGCCCGGTGAAGGCGATCACGGTGACGCTCCTGGTGCCGATCTTCGGGATGCTCTGGGGCGTGCTCTTCCTCGGCGAGCCCCTCACCGCCGGGCGCATCGCCGGCTGCGCCATCATCCTCGGCGGCTGCTCCCTCATCCTCGGTTTGGTGCGCTTCCCTGTTCACCGTCCGGCGAGCTAAACAAAGCGAAACGCAGATGAACGCAGATAAAAGCACCGCAGATGAACGTACCCCGAAGCGATAATGTCCTAGCCCAAGTGCACGTGCTTGATCCGATAATGTCATAGCTTGGAGATGCACCTAACCCATTTTGGGGTACGTTCATCTGCGCTACATCCGCGTTCATCTGCGTTTTCAAAGCCTTTCGCTCGCATCACTCTCCACCCCCAATGCCTAACCGACTAGCCAAGGAAACGAGCCCGTACCTGCAGCAGCATGCGGAGAATCCCGTGGATTGGTATCCGTGGGGCGAAGAGGCGCTGGGAGAAGCGAAGCGCACCGGCAAGCCGATCCTCCTGTCCGTCGGCTACTCCGCATGCCACTGGTGCCACGTGATGGCGCACGAGTCGTTCGAGGACCCGGGGATCGCCAAGGTCATGAACGACCTCTTCGTGAACATCAAGGTCGACCGCGAGGAGCGCCCCGACATCGACCAGATCTACCAGGTCGCGCAGGCGATGCTCACGCAGCGCAACGGCGGCTGGCCCCTCACGATGTTCCTCACGCCCGAGCAGCTGCCGTTCTTCGGCGGCACGTACTTTCCCAATACGCCGCGCTACGGGATGCCGGGCTTCGGCGAGCTGCTGCAGCGCGTGCGCCACTTCTACGACGAGCATCCGGATGACATCCGCGCGCAGGGCGCGCAGGTCGTCGATGCCCTCGCGCGCACCGCTCCGAAGGGCTCGGCCATCGAGCGCGCGCAATTCTCCGCCGATCCGCTCGACGAGGCGGCCGACTATCTGCGCTCCGCGTTCGACCGCGAGCACGGCGGCTTCAGCGGCGCGCCGAAATTCCCGCATCCCGACACCCTCGAGCTGCTCCTGCGGCGCCACGCCGCGATCGGCGAGCCCGAAGCCCTCGAGCTCGCCACCTTCACGCTGCGCAAGATGGCGCTCGGGGGCCTCTACGACCAGGTCGGCGGCGGCTTCTCGCGCTACAGCGTCGATGCCGAATGGGCGATCCCGCATTTCGAGAAGATGCTCTACGACAACGCGTGGCTGTTGCGGCTCTACGCCGACGCCTGGTCGATCACGCGCGATCCGCTCTTCGAGCGCGTGTGCGCGGAGACTGCGGCGTGGGCGATGCGCGAAATGCAATCTCCCGGCGGCGGCTACTACTCCTCGCTCGACGCCGACTCCGAAGGCGAGGAAGGCAAGTTCTATGTCTGGACTCCCGAGGAAGTCCGCGCGCTGCTCTCCGCGGATGAGTTCAGGATCGCGGCATCCGTCTTCGGCCTCGACCGTCCCGCGAACTTCGAGAACCACCATTGGCATCTCGTGGTGGCGAAGACGGGAGCCGAGGCCGCGCCGGCCCTCGGCCTCGACGAAAAGACCGCGCGGGCGCTGCTCGACTCGGCGCGCGAGAAGCTCTTCCGCGCGAGAGAGCATCGCGTGCGTCCTGGGCGCGACGAAAAGATCCTCACCTCGTGGAACGCGTTGATGATCTCGGGAATGGCGCATGCGGGGCGCGTCTTCGCGCGCAAGGACTGGATCGCCTCGGCTCGCGGCGCGCTCGACTTCGTGCGCCGCGAGCTGTGGAAGGATGGCCGGTTGCTGGCCACCGCCAAGGATGGCCATGCGCACCTCGATGCCTACCTCGACGACCACGCCTACCTCCTCGCCGCGCTGCTGGAGATGCTGCAGGCCGAATTCGACGCGCGCGACCTCGCGTGGGCCGGGGAGCTCGGGGCCTTGCTGCGCGACGAGTTCCACGACCCGGTCGCGGGCGGCTTCTTCTTCACCTCCCACGACCATGAGCCGCTCATCCATCGCCCCAAGCCCGGACCCGACAACGCGACTCCTTCGGGAAACGCGGTGGCGGCGCTGGCGCTCAATCGATTGAGCTTCCTTACCGGGGAAACGCGCCTGGCCGAGATCGCGGCGGGAACGATCGGGGTTTTCTGGGCGCAGCTCGAGCGCCAGCCGGCCGCCTACGGCACGCTCCTCGCCGCGCTCGAGGAGCAGCTCACGCCGCCGCGAACGATCATCGTCACCGGACCCGGCGCCCAACTGGGCCCGTGGCGCGGCCTCCTCGATGCGGCGTACCTGCCGACGTCCATCGTGCTCTTCATCGCGCCGCAGTCCGCGCCTTTGCCGCCGCCGCTGGCGAAGCCGGCTTCCGGCACGGTCAACGCATGGGTTTGCGAGGGCGTTACCTGCCTGCCACCCATCGCCGCGACGAGGCAATTGCAGGAAAAGCTGCAATTGCCCAGAATCGCGTCTTCGCTCGTTCCAGCAACCGCTCCCGGGAGTCCCCCATGAAGAACCGTGTCATCCTCGCCGCCCTCGCCATTGCCCTCGCCTCCGGCGGCGCGCTCGCCAACGAAGAGCTGGCGAAAAAGAATGCCTGCACCGCGTGCCACTCCGTGGACAAGAAGGTCGTCGGCCCCGCCTACAAGGAGGTCGCCGCGAAATACCGCGGCGACAAGGCCGCCGAGGCCAAGCTCATCGAAAAAGTGAAGAAAGGCGGAGTCGGGGTCTGGGGCCAGGTGCCGATGCCGCCCAACGCCCAGGTGAAGGACGACGACGTGAAGACGCTCGTGAAGTGGGTGCTGTCTCTTAAATAGAAGAATTGACATGCGCGGAGGCGGCTCGCCATAATGCCCGCCTTTCCGCGCCCCATCCCCACCCCACCTCTAATTCAGTAATTCAGGAGAGTTTTCCATGAAAAGCTCCCATCAATTGGGCTTTGCAGTGGCGCTTGCCCTCGGTGTCGCCGCTTGCGGCCCCAAGGAAGAGCCCAAGAAGACCGCCGCGGCTCCCGCCCGAATCACCGTCAAGATCGCCCACGCCGGCCCCCTCACGGGCTCGATCGCCCACCTGGGCAAAGACGACGAGAACGGCGTGGCTCTCGCCATCTCGCAGGCCAACGACAAGAAGATGACCATCGACGGCAAGCCGGTCACGTTCCAGATGATGAGCGAGGACGACCAGGCCGATCCGAAGGTCGGCACCACGGTGGCGCAGAAGCTGGTCGATGCCAAGGTCGCCGCGGTCATCGGACATTTGAATTCGGGCGTGACCATCCCCGCCTCCGAGATCTACAACAAGGCGGGGATCCCGGTGATCTCGGGCTCGGCCACCAACCCGGCCCTCACCGAGCGCGGGTTCAAGACCGTGTTCCGCACCGTCGGGCGTGACGACCAGCAGGGCCCGGCCATCGCCTCCTACGTCGCCAACGAGCTGAAGGCGAAGAAAGTCGCGATCGTCGACGACAAGACCGCGTACGGCGAGGGCATCGCCAACGAGGTCGAGAAGACGCTGAAGGGCGCCAAGGTCACCATCGTCGGCCGCGAGCGCACCACCGACAAGGAAACCGATTTCAAGGCGATCCTCACCAAGATCAAGGCGAAGAACCCCGACGTGGTCTTCGACGGCGGCATGGACGCCACCGGCGGCCCGATGCTGAAGCAGGCGCGCGAGCTCGGCATCAAGGCCGTGTTCGCGTTCGGCGACGGCGCGTGCACCGACGAGATGGCGCAGCTCACCGGGCCCGCGGGCGAAGGCCTCGCGTGCTCGCAGGCCGGTCTTCCAGCCGCGGCCGCGACGAAGGAATTCC